>NZ_LZJA01000167.1:0-45670 GCF_001666785.1 Mycobacterium sp. E3305
GCCCGCGTCGTCGCCGAAGAACTCGACTTTCCCAACGGCATGGTGATCACGCCCGATCGCCGGACCCTGATCGTCGCCGAGTCGATCGGCCGGCGGCTGACCGCGTTTACGATCGATGAGGACGGCGGGCTGGCCGACCGCCGCGTTTTCGCCGAGGGCCTCGACGGTCCGCCCGACGGCATCGCGCTCGACGCCGACGGCGCGGTGTGGGCGTCGATGACGCTGGCCCACCAATTCGAGCGGATCATCGAGGGCGGCGCCGTCACCGACCGCATCGACATGGGTGAGCGCGTCGCCATCGCCTGCGCTCTCGGCGGCCCCGAGCGCCGGACGCTGTTCCTGTTGTCCAGCACGGACGCCTATCCCCAGCGCCTGGTCGGGACCCGGCTGTCCCGGCTGGACGCCGTCACCGTGACCACCCCCGGCGCCGGCCTGCCCTGACGAGAGATTGAGGATGACCGACTCCTACTACGAGCTCGTCGACGGCGCCGACCCGCTGGGGGAGAAGTTCCGGGCCACCGACCTGGCGCGCGGCACCTGGTCGGCCGCGATCCAGCACGGCGGGCCGGTGTCCGCGCTGCTGGTCCGCGCCCTGGAGCGGTGCGAACAGCGCGACGACACCCGCCTGTCCCGCGTCGTCATCGACCTGCTGGGCGGGGTTCCCGCCGAGGGTGACCTGTGGGTCAACGCGCGGGTGCAGCGCGGGGGCAAGCAGATCGAACTGGTCGGGGCCGAGATGCTGGCGCCCGGTCCCGACGGGGAGCCCCGCCCGGTGGCGCGCGCCAGCGGCTGGCGGTTGCAGACGCTGGACACCCGGGAGGTGGCCCACGCCGCGCCCGACATGCCCGCGCCGCGCAGCGAGGCACGCGACCGCAACCTGACGGCGCGGGACTGGGACCGCAACTACGTGCACAGCCTCGACTGGCTGTGGCTGACGGAACCGCTCAGCGAGGGCCCGGGCGAGTCGTGGATTCACCCGACCGTGGACCTGGTGACCGGCGAGAGCATGACACCGCTGGAGCGCCTGTTCGCCGTCGCCGACTGCGCCAACGGCATCGGCAGCAAGCTGGACATCAGCCGATGGACCTTCCTCAACACCGATCTGGCCGTGCACGTGTTCCGGGTTCCCGACGGGGACTGGATCGGCATCCGCGCCGAGACGAGTTACGGCCCGGACGGCGTCGGCACCACGGTCGGCACATTGTTCGACGAGCAGGGCGCGGTCGGGGCCATCCAGCAGTCCGTCCTGGTGCGCCCGCGCCCGCCCAAGTCCGGCCGGGGAGCGAAATGACCTTCCACCACTTCGTAGAGTTGCAGATATGAGCCGGCCGGCCCAGACCGCAGAACCTGACACCTCGACGCGTCAGCGGATCCTCGACGCCACCGCCGAGGTGCTCGGCCGCAACGGCAAGACCAAACTCAGCCTTTCCGACGTCGCCGCCCAGGCGGGGGTTTCCCGCCCGACGCTCTACCGCTGGTTCGCGTCCAAAGAGGAACTGCTGTCCGCCTTTTCGAGCTACGAGCGGCAGATCTTCGAGAGCGGCCTGGTGCGGGCCACCGCGGGCCTGAAGGGGGTCGACAAGCTCGACGCCGTGCTGCGGTTCATCGTCGAGTACCAGCACTCGTACTCCGGCGTCCGCATGGTCGACGTCGAGCCCGAGCACACCATCGCCCAGTTCTCCGGGGTCATCCCGCAGATGCGGGAGGGCCTCCAGCGCCACCTGCCCGGACCCAACGCCGCGGTGAAGGCGGCGACCGTCATCCGGATCGCGATCTCGCACTACATCGTCCCCAGCGACGACGCCGATCAGTTCCTGGCGCAGCTGCGGCACGCGGTCGGCATCAAGCCGCCGTCCGATTAGTCGAGCTGCACCGCGACCTTGACGCGGCCCTTCTCGTCTCGGCTGGCGCTCGCGTGTCCGGTCCGGTCCGCGCCGTCGAAGTTGAGCAGCGTGATCGGACCGCCCTCGCCGAGAAAGTTCCGCCACCAGGTCTTGTTATCGGGCGACATGACGTTGATGACGATGCCGTCACCGGAGCGGCGGTAGCCGACCGGGGTCTGGATCGTCTTGCCCGAACGCCTGCCGACGTAGCGAATCTTGATCAGCCCGCGTCGTACCAGTCGCCCGACGACGGGCGCGTCGATCATGCCGTTGAACAAGTTGTTGACGACTCCGACGATGGGC
This sequence comes from Mycobacterium sp. E3305, assembly GCF_001666785.1. Classification (NCBI taxonomy): domain Bacteria; kingdom Bacillati; phylum Actinomycetota; class Actinomycetes; order Mycobacteriales; family Mycobacteriaceae; genus Mycobacterium; species Mycobacterium sp. E3305. Next base: position 2,187 of record NZ_LZJA01000167.1, read on the forward strand.
GTGTCGAAGATCCCGGATGCCATGGATCCCAGCTTATGTCAGGCGGCGCAAGAACGATCAGTCGAACAGGACCGCGGCGTTCAGGTAGCCGGTCGGGTCCAGCGCGGCCTTGATCGTGCGCATCGCCGCGACGTCCGCGGGCTCGCGGGACATGCCCAGGTAACCCCGCTTGCGGGTGCCGACGCCGTGTTCGGAGCTGACGTTGCCGCCGGATCGCGCGATCAGTTCCATCATCGGCCTGTACAGCGCCTCCTCCCTCTCGACTTGGCAGCGCAACACGTTGAGGTGCAGGTTGCCCTCGCCGATGTGGCCGAACAGCACGGGCAGCGCCTCCGGCGCGTGGGCGTCGATCAAATCGACTGCCTCCGCAGCGAATTCGTCGATCGACGACAGTGGTAGGGAGACGTCGAACTTCAGCGGCGGCCCGTACACGCCGAGCACCTCGACGAGTGATTCACGCACCTGCCACAACCGCTGCTGCGCGGCGACATCCACGCCAACCGCGGGTTCGGAGGACATTCGCGCGCCGTCGAGCAGGTCCGCGAGCCGGTCGGTCTGGTCGTGGTCGGCGGCCAGTTCCACCAGCAGCAGCCAGTCGCCGTCGACCGGTGAGCCGACCCCGAGGTGCTCGCCGGTCAGCGCGGCGGCCCGGCCGTCGATCAGTTCCAGCGCCGCGATGCCGTCGACGTCCCGGAACGTCCGGCCGGCATCGATCAGCGCCGCCAGGTCGTCGAACCCGCAGATCGCCGTCACCCGCCGCGCCGGGGTGGGGTGCAGGCGCAACTCCAGCGCGGTGATCACCCCCAGGGTGCCTTCGGCGCCGACGAACAGCGCCGACAGGTCGTAGCCGGTGTTGTCCCGGCGCACCCGGCTGTGGCGGCGCAGCAGCGAGCCGTCGGGCAGCGCCACCTCGAGGCCGACGACCTGTTCGCCCATGTTGCCGTAGCGGACCGTGCGCAGCCCGCCGGCGTTCGTCGACGCCATCCCCCCGACCGTCGCCGTGTCCCGCGCGGCCAGGTCCACGCCGAACAGCAGGCCGGCGACCCCCGCGGCCCGTTGCACCGCGGCCAGAGTCGCGCCCGCGCCCACCTGAATGCGGCGCTCGACGGTGTCGACAGGGTCGAGGGCGTGCAGCCGCTCGGTGGACAGCAGGACATCGTCGTGCTCGGGGACGGTGCCCGCCACCAGCGACGTGCGCCCGCCCTGCACGGTCACGTGGGACCCGGCATCCCGGCAGACCCGCAGCACCTCGGCGGCCTGTTCGGCCGAGCCGGGGCGCACCAGCGCACTGGCCCGGCCCCGATAGCGGCCGGTGTGGTCGACGCTGCGGCCCGCGAGCACATCGGGATCGGTGACGACGTGGTTCGATCCCACTACCTCGGCCAGGCTGCGCAGCATGCTCGCGGTTATAGCACCTCACGCCGGGGCACGGAAACAGCCCTCGAAATGACCGTTTTCAATCCCGACGGTATGCATGAACGAGTGGGCGACCACGGGTCCGACCATCCGAAAACCCGCTTCTCGCAACGCTGTTGACAGCTGGCGCGATTCCGGACTCACCAGCCGGCCATCGCTGAAGGTTCGGAGCCGATGGTGGCTGTGGGGTCGATGCTGCCAGGCCAGACGCGACAACGAGTGCGTCGATAACAGGCGGGCGTTGTGTAGCGTGGCTTCGATCTTGCGGCGATGGCGAATGATCGACGCATCGGTCATCAACCTTTGCACGTCGCCGGGCGTCATTGCTGCGACCGCCGCCGGGTTGAAGCCGTGGAACGCCTTGCGCAGGTTGTCCCGCTTGTCGAACACGGTCGCCCACGACAGGCCGTTCTCGAAGTAAGTCAGCACCAGCGCCTCGAAGAGCAAGGCCTCGTCGTGTGTCGGTGTTCCCCACTCGTGATCGTGATACGCGGTCAGATCGCGGCCCGTTTGGGTGGCCCACCGGCAGCGGGTGACGCCGTCGGGACCGGGTATCACGCTGGCAAGGTGGGTCGGCACGCCGACGCCGGCCATCGCCCTCACGACACGACCCTAGCCCCGAGGTACCTCGGCGAATCCCGGTTCACCCGCGTCGACGACGGAATTGAACCGGATCCGAGTTTCCAGACGTTCGTTGATCTCTTGGATCGCGCTGTCGGGAAGCGTTGTGACATCAAAGTTCTCGCGGATGCGCGGCGGTGAAACCGATGCGGTCAGAACCGCGCTGCCGCGCTGGATGCCCCAGGCCAGCAGCACTTGGGCGGGCGTCTTGCCGAGCCGCCGCGCGATCGATACGACGAGAGGGTCCTCAAGCAGCCGCGGTTCGAGTGCGTGCCCGAGTGAGGCGAAGGCCAACAAGATGATGCCGTCGGTCTCGCGCAGCTGGTGCAGCTCCCATTGGGGGTGGTACGGGTGCGACTCGACTTCCACGACCGCCGGCTTGATGCGCGCGGTCTCGATGATCTTTCTGGTGCCGTCGGCGTCGATGTCCGAGAGGCCTATTGCCCGCGTAAGGCCCTCGTCGACAAGGTCTTCCATCGCCGCCCAGGTTTCCGCCAGGGTGACCCCGTCGTCGTAGACGACGGCCCCGTGAATGTCACGGGGGTCTTGGTCGTCGCCCGGCTTGAAAGCGAACGGGGTGTGCACCAAATACAGATCGACCGCGTCGAGCCCGAGCCTGTCCAGGCTGGCTCGCAGGGCGGGCCGCACCCGCTCCGGTCGATGGTTGTTGTTCCACAACTTGGTGGTCACGAACAATTCCTCGCGGCGGACCGCTCGTTGCGCGAACAGATCTTTGAGGGCCGCACCGACCTCGGCTTCGTTCCGATACCGCTCGGCGGCGTCGAGGTGACGGAACCCCGCTTGGACCGCGGTCTTTACGGCATCACGCGTCTTGGTGTTGTCGGACAGCGAGGTGCCGAACCCGAGCGCCGGGATCGCGCCGCTCCCGTCGTTCAGCACGAACCTGCGTTGACTGAGACTTTCATTCGGTGCCATGGCGTTCGGACTCCTTTGTTTTCGACGGATCTACCGGGTTGGTCAGCAGGGCGACGGCTTCGGACGTGGTCCAAACGGCGCTGGCGAGGAATCGGAAATTCACCAAAGCGGCGAGGTAGCCGTCACATTCGGGCAGGCGCGGGCCGGCCGTGGCATCCTTGACGACGGCCACCTCGAAGCCCTGCTCGATGAGTTCGCGGAGATGGCCTTCGACGCACAGGTTGGCGGCCATCCCCGCCAGGACGACCTGGCTGACCCCGCGCTTGCGCAGCTGAAGCACCAGGTCATTCGATTCCGGGCCTACGATCTTGTGGGGTGAGGCGATGACGGTCCGGCCGTCGTGAATGTGGTTGCGGTAGGCCGGCAGGAAATCGGCGCCGGAGCCCACGAATCCGTCTGCCGCGTAGGCGCTTTGGCGCGCGAACATGCCGGCGGAGTCCATGAACTTCTCCAGCGGATCACCGAACCGCCACTGCTTGTCGGTGGGAAAGAAGTAGTGCGGCGACACCGCGACGGTGATGCCCGCCCGTTTCGCGGCGTCGAGCAACTCGCCGATATGGGCGACGACGTCGTTGTCCCGGACGCCGTCGCCGAACACCTGCCATGCGGCGCCCGCCGGGCTCAGGAAATCGATCTGCGGATCGATGAGAACCAGCGCGGCGCGGTCGAGGTCGAGCTCGAAGCCGGAAGCGGGCAGCCCAGGCGTCTGGGGGTCGGCGTCTCTGGTTGGCTCCGGCATGGCGCGTCCTCGGGGTCGGAAGGGGTGGTCCCTCGATAATAAATGACCAGTCGTCTATTTAACAAGCGGCGCCCGTGAACGATTCCGCCGCCGACCACATCAGTGCAGAAGCGCCTGGACCGTCGTCGCCTCGAATCGGTCGTACGGGGCCCTACTGCGGGTCACCTTCCCCCGCAGGGCCGCACCTTCCCACGCCTCGATCAGTTGGGAGGCGAGTTCGGGAGCGGCGAGGTCGCGACGGACGCCACCGGAGCGCCGCTGCCCGGACCGCACACACTCGGTGAGGGCGGCGCCCCAGCGATCGAGAATGCGCACGAGTTCGGCGCGCACCGGCTCGCTCGAACCGCCCAGCTCGAGCGACAGGTTGCCGATCAGGCAGCCAAGCAGGAAATCGCCGGCCTCGTGCTCGTCGGCAAGGGCATGGAAGAAGCGGGTGATCCGGTCCTGTGCCGGACCGGCTTCGTCGAGGATCGGCAGCAGGCGCGCCTCGATGTCGGCCCAGTAATGCTCGAGGATCGCCGCCGCGAACGCTTCCTTGCTTGGGAAATACGCGTAGAACGACCCCTTCGGGACGCCCGCCGCGTCGGTGATGTCCTTGACACCACTCGCGGAAAATCCCCGAGCGTGCACCAGTTCGAGCCCCGCGGCAAGGAGGCGACGGCGCACCTCGGGATTCGGCGGACGCGGCATTCCTCGATGGTAGCCGACCGGTCGCCTATCTTCGACGGTCTAGAACGCCTTGTGCGGCACGTCGGTCACCAGCCCGCCGTCCATGACGAACTCGCTGCCAGTCGAGTAGGACGACTCGTCGCTGGCCAGGAACAGGATGAACGTCGACACCTCCCGCGACTCGGCCGGGCGGCCGAGCGGGATCGTCACCATGTCGTCGGGCAGGTGCTGTGTCATCGGGGTGCGGATGAAGCCGGGGTGCACCGAGTTGACGCGGATGTTGTGCGGCGCCAGCTCCAAAGCCGCGGACTTCGCCAGGCCGCGCACCCCCCACTTGGAGGCGACGTACGGGTGCACCATTGGCGCGCCGCGCAGCCCCTCGATGGAGGACACGTTGATGATCGACCCGCCGCCCGCGGCGATCATCGGCTCGACGGCCGCCCGCATGCCCAGGAAGGTTCCGGTCAGGTTGACGTCAATCACCTTCTGCCACTTGGCCAGATCGAAACTCTTCAGCGGTCCGAGCGCGACGGTCCCGGCGTTGTTGACCAACACGTTGAGCTTGCCGAATTCGCTGACCGCGGTCTCGACGGCGGCCTCCCACTGGTCGGGCTGGGTCACGTCGAGGTGGACATAGCGAACGGCGTCACCGATTTCGTCGGCGACGGCCTTGCCCTCGTCGTCGAGGATGTCGCCGATCACCACCTTGGCGCCCTCGGACGCCAGCAGCCGCGCATGCTCGGCGCCCATCCCCCGGGCGCCCCCGCTGATCAGCGCAACCTTGCCATCTACCCGTCCCACAGGGACTCCTTTCGATTTAAGTGCTCACCAAAGTGGTTGGTGCGTAAAGGCCTTTGCCGGTGACCAACGGCAGGTCGAGCGTGGTCCGAATGCCGGGCGGTGCCGCGATGACCGCGGGGATCGCATTGACGATGCGGCCCGCGGCGCCGGCGATCGCCGCGTGGTTGTGATCGCCCTTGCGGCTGCTCGGGATGATGTCGACGGCGTACGACGGCTCCCCGGTGATCTCGACGCGGTAGGAGCCGTCGCCCGCGGCGGGCTGAGGCAGGTCCGGCCGCAAGTCGGGCCGCAGCCGGGTGACGTGCTCGATGACGATCGCGGGGTGGCCCTTGACCATGCCGCGGATCTCGAACTGCAGCACCGCCACGGTGCCCTTGGCGACCCGGCCCACCGCGATATCGAAGTCCTCCGGCGCCGGCTCCCGCTGGTAGGACTCGGTGATCTCGTCGACCTCGATGCCCAGGCCGGCGGCCAGCTGACGGATCGCAGTGCCCCAGGCGATGCTGAGGATGCCCGGTTGCAGCAGCATCGGGATCTCGTCCATCGGACGGCCAAACCCCATGTAGTGCATCACCTCTGCGCCGTCGTAACTCGCGTAGTCGTGAATCTCCATGCAGCGCACCTGCTCGACGCGCTGGCAGGTCCCGGCGAGGGCGAACGGGATCAGGTCGTTGGCGAATCCCGGGTCGACACCGCTGATGAAGATGCTCGAATTGCCTTGCTTGGCAGCGTCTTCGACGCGGCCGATGTACTTGTCGGGCATCACGCCCCACGGGTATTGCAGCAGCCCGGGCGAAGAGCCGACGACGTTGACACCGGCGGCCAGGATGCGCATGACGTCGGCCATCGCCTCGGGCAGCCGGGTGTCGCCCATCGCGCAGTAGACGACGCACTCGGGCCGGGTGGCCAGCAGCGCGTCGAGGTCCGAGACGGCCGTCACCCCGGTGACCACACCGGGTTCCAGGGCGACGCCGCAGAGTTCACCGGCGTCCTTGCCGACCTTCTCCGGGGTGGACACGCACACGCCCGTCAGCTCGAACTGCGGATTGGTGATCAGCTCGGCCAGGGCCAACCCTCCGACGTTTCCGGTACCGACATGCGCGACGCGGATCGCCATGAGAGTCTCCGTCCGTTGAGCGCTCCAAACGTTTCTAGACAGTAGTCCATAAAATCTTTGCCGCATACCGGCGGACGGGTCGCGATCACCCGGGGCAGAATGGCTGGCTGATGACACAACGCGAAGACGTCCGATTCCCCTCCGGTGGCGATCTGATCAGCGCCTGGCTCTACCGGCCGGAGGGCGGAGAACGCGCGCCCCTGCTGGTGATGGCGCACGGCCTGGGCGGGGTGCGAACCATGCGGCTGGACGCGTACGCCGAACGGTTCAGCGCGGCCGGGTACGCCTGCCTGGTGTTCGACTACCGCAACTTCGGCGACAGCGAGGGCCGGCCCCGCCAGGTGCTCGATGTCGGACTGCAGCTCGCCGACTGGGCGGCGGCGGTCGCCTACGCGCGCACCCTGCCCGGGATCGACCCCGACCGAATCGCGTTGTGGGGCACCTCGTTTGCCGGCGGCCACGTGATCGCCACGGCGGCCCGGCTGCCGGGCATCGCGGCCGCGATCGCCCAATGCCCCTTCACCGACGGCATTGCGTCGGCGCGCACCATCAGCAACCCGCTGGTCTTCGCTCAAGTCGGTCTGCTGGCGGCGCGTGACCTGCTGGCCGCCCGGATGCGCAAGCCCCCGGTGATGGTGCCGACGGTCGGGAGACCGGGCGACGTCGCGCTGATGACCACGCCCGACGCCTACCCCGGCTACCTCAGGCTCGTCCCCGCGGGTGAGGAACTGACCAACGAGGTGGCGGCCCGCATCGCGTTGACGATCATGGCCTACCGTCCCGGCCGCGACACCGCGAAGATTCCCTGCCCGATCCTGTTCTGCGTGTGCGAAGCCGACTCGGTCGCACCGGCGGCGCCGACGTTGCGCTACGCGGCCAAGGCCCCGCGCGGCGAGGTCAAGCTGTACCCCGAGGGCCATTTCGCGATCTACGTCGACGAGGCGTTCGAGCGTGTCGTCGCCGACCAGCTCGCCTTCCTCGACAGACACCTCAAGGGTGTGAGTCCTTAGGGACCGAGCGGGGAGCTCGTGCGGATCGCTTCGTCACGGATCAGGCCGCGCAGCAGCGCGGTGCTGAATTCCGCGGCGATCTCCTTGGCGCTGCGACGTCCACTGGGGCGCAACCACCGGTAGGCACCGAGTGTCATGCCGATGTAGCCGAGCGCCAGGACGTGCGAATCGCACTGGTAGAACTCGCCGCTGGCGATCCCCCGATCGATGAGGCCGTGGACGTGTTCGTAAACCTGGGTCTCCTTCTCGCGGACCGCGGCGACCTGCTCCTCGGAGAACCACTCGGTGATGTAGGGCTGCTCCTGGAAGTAGACGGCCGCGCCCTCGGGGTTGGCGGCGATCTGGTCCAGCAGCCGCACGGTGTACTGATACAGCGCCTCGCGGGCGGTCATCGACGGATCGTCGTGAACGGCGGCCAGCGTCCGCTCGGCGGCCTGCTGGTAGATGTCGTAGAGGATCAGGGACTTGCTGGCGTAGTAGTGGTAGACCGTCGCCTTGTTCAGGCCGATCACGTCCGCGACGTCGTCCATCCGGGTGCCGTGGTAGCCGCGCGCGGCGAACAGCTTGGTGGCGACAGCCAGCAGCTCCTCACGTCGCGTTAGTCCGTTCTCGGATGGCATCTGCCCTCGCTATCGTCACTGCCGGGCGGGACCTAGGGTGCCGGGCAAGGCCAATTATCAATCAACTGGTTGGACAGTTTAGGCAAACGCCAGGTGTCGCCCCGACACGGATGGGACTAGACTCGCTGTCACAAAGCTCAAGTCGCGACTGGAGGGGTGGCCTCATGGATCCGAGTCCGGACTACGACGCTAGCGACGAGATCGAGTTCTTCTTCCGCTACGTCCCGTGGGGGCTGCGCGGGGTGGTCGACGGCAATGGCTACCCGCCGCCCGCCTACCCGCCCGTCTAGCGACCCTGGTGGCGACCCGCAGCGCCCGGCTCCGCCGCGCTCGCGATCGCCACGGCCGTCTGGCCCTTAAAGCGCCTTCAGTTCCTCGGCGACCTCGGTCACCGACTTCTTCGCGTCCCCGAACAGCATCGTCGTCCCCTCGGCGTAGAACAGCGGGTTGTCGATGCCCGCGAACCCGGAGTTCATCGACCGCTTGAGCACGATCACCGACTTGGCCTTGTCGACGTTGAGAATGGGCATGCCATAGATCGGACTGGATTGCTCGTTGCGCGCCGCCGGGTTGGTGACATCGTTGGCGCCGATGACGATCGCCACGTCGGTGCGGGCGAACTCGTCGTTGATGTCGTCCATGTCCTTCATGGCGTCGTAGTCGACCTCGGCCTCGGCCAGCAGCACGTTCATGTGGCCGGGCATGCGGCCGGCGACCGGGTGGATCGCGTACTTGACCGGGACGCCCTTGTCCTCCAGCAGCGAAGCCATGTCCTTGACCGCGTGTTGGGCCTGCGCGACCGCCAGACCGTAGCCGGGAACCACGATCACCTGGTTGGCGTAGGCCATCTGGATCGCCGCGTCGGCCGCCGACGTCGCCTTGACGTGCTTGTCGCCTCCGCCGTCGCCACTGGGCGCGACGCCGCCGCCGCCGAATCCGCCCGCGACGATCGCCGGGATCGAGCGGTTCATCGCCTTGGCCATCAGGTTGGTCAGGATCGAACCGGAGGCGCCGACGATCATGCCCGCCACGATCATCGCGGTGTTGTTCAGCGCCAGGCCGGCCGCCGCGGCCGACAGCCCGGTCATCGCGTTGAGCAGGGAGATCACCACCGGCATGTCGGCGCCGCCGATCGGCAGCACCACCATCAGGCCGAGCACACCGGCGGCGGCCAGCAGGCCGATCATCCACCACAGCGGCACCCCACCGGTGCCGGGGTGGGCGTGCAGGCCGATCACCACCGCGGCGGCCACCGCGGCGGCCAGCAGCAGCAGGTTGATTGGCTGTTGCGCCCTACCGAACCCGATCGGCGATCCGGAGATGATCTCCTGCAGCTTGCCGAACGCGATGATCGATCCCCAGAACGAGATCGACCCGATGATCGCGGCGAAGAGCGACGCCACGACGATGTGCACGGTCGGCGACTCCCCGTGCTGGAAGGCCGAGAAGCCGCTGGTCTCAATGAATTCCGACAGCGCGATCAGCGCGACGGTGCCGCCGCCCACGCCGTTGAAGAAGGCCACCAGCTGCGGCATGGCGGTCATCTTGGTCAGCCGGGCGGGCGGAACGCCGAGCACCACGCCCACGACCAGGCCGGCGATGATCAGCACCCAGGACTCGGTATGGCGGATCTTGATCAGCGTCGCGCCCACGGCGATGGCCATGCCGACCGCGGCGATCAGGTTGCCCCGCACCGCGGTCTTGGGCCCGGTCAGGCCCATCAAGCCATAGATGAAGAGGGCGAACGAGATGATGTAGAGGACGGTGACCAGGTAGTTCATTTCGCCGCCAGGTCTTCGGTCTTCACGGGCACGGCCTTCTTCTTGCCCTTGAACATCCCGAGCATCCGGTCGGTGACGATGAAGCCGCCGATGACGTTGAGCGTCCCGAACACCACCGCGACGAACAGGATGATCTGCACCGCCAGCGAGGGGTGCTCCACCTCGCCGAAGACCACCAGCGCCCCCAGCACCACGATGCCGTGAATCGCGTTGGTCCCCGACATCAACGGCGTGTGCAGGGTGTTGGGCACCTTGGAGATGACGGCGAACCCGACGAACCCGGACAGCACCAGGATCGCCAGATTGGCCAATAACTCGTCGTACATGTAGTCCTCTCAGGCCCGCGTGACACAGGAGGCCGCAACGACCTCGTCGTCGAAGTCGGGGGCCAGCTTGCCATCGGTGATCAACAGGTCCAGTAGCGCCGTGATGTTCTTGCTGTACAGCTCGCTGGCGTGCTCGGGCATCGTCGCCGGCAGGTTCAGCGGCGAGGCGATGGTCACGTCGTGCTTGACGACCGTCTTCCCGGGCTCGGTGAGTTCGCAGTTGCCTCCGGTCTCCCCGGCCAGGTCGACGACGACGCTGCCGGGCTTCATCGACTCCACGGCCGCGGCGGTCACCAGGCGCGGCGCGGGACGCCCCGGGACGAGCGCGGTGGTGATCACGACGTCGAACCCGGCGATCGCCTTCTCCAGCGACTCCTGCTGCTCGGCGCGTTCGGACTCGGTGAGCTCGCGGGCGTATCCGCCCTCACCGGCCGCGTCGATGCCGAGGTCCAGCCACTGCGCCCCCACCGAGCGGACCTGGTCGGCCACCTCCGGGCGCACGTCGTAACCGGAGGTGCGCGCGCCCAGCCGCTTGGCCGTCGCAAGCGCTTGCAGGCCGGCCACCCCGACGCCGAGCACCAGCACGCTGGCCGGCTTCACGGTGCCGGCCGCCGTGGTCAGCATGGGGAAGAACCGCGTCGACTCCGACGCGGCCAGCAGGACGGCCTTATAGCCGGCCACGTTGGCCTGCGACGAGAGCGCGTCCATCACCTGGGCCCGCGAGATGCGCGGAATGGCCTCGAGCGCGAACGCCTGCACCCCGGCCTCGGTCAGCGCGCCGATCGAGTTGTCGGCGTTGCGCGGTGCCAGGAACCCGATGAGCGTCTGCCCGCGGCGCAGCCTGCCGACCTCTTCTTTGGTCGGCGGCGCCACCTTCACGACGATGTCGGCGGTCCAGGCGTCCCCGATGCTCGCGCCGGCCTCGGTGTAGAGCTGGTCGGGCAGCAACGCCTTTTCGCCCGCCCCCGACTCGACCACCACCGCCACACCGCTGCTGATCAGCGACGCCACCGCCTTGGGGACCAGCGCGACCCGTCGTTCGTCGGCCCCGGACTCGGCGACCACCCCTACCGTCGTCTGCGCATCTGTCATGGCGCGTACATCTGCTTTCCCGTTTCCTGCCGTTTGGATGTGCCGCTGGCTGGCCGCACGCTTCGCTACCTTAACGCCTGCCGGTTTTCGGCCCGGACGTGCGATCGACCGGGGCGGGATGCCCCCGAGCGGCCGATCGACTCCCGTCGATGGTTCGTCACCCGAGGCGCACGCAGTACCGGCCGCCGTGTTGTGGAGTCACACCAAGGCGTTGTGGCCGCGGCGGGTTACCAGAGCGGGATGTCCCGGCCGTGCTGGTCGGCGGGCCGCGGGCCGAAGTAGCGGCGCTCGGACTCGTCGATGCGCACGTCGTTGATGCTGGCCTCGCGACGCGCCATCAACCCCGACGGGGAGAACTCCCACAGCTCGTTGCCGTAGCTGCGGTACCACTGGCCGCCCGCGTCGCGGCATTCGTATTGGAACCGAACGGCGATGCGGTTGTCGTGAAAGTCCCACAAGCTTTTCCGCAACGCGTAGTCGAGCTCGCGCTGCCACTTACGGGTCAGGAACGCCACGATCGCGTCGCGGCCGACGACGTGTTCGTCGCGGTTTCGCCACTGCGAGTCGGGCGTGTAGGCCAGGCTGACCTGGTGCGGGTCGCGGGTGTTCCACGCGTCCTCGGCGGCCTGCACCTTCTGCAGCGCCGTCTCGTAGGTGAACGGGGGCAACGGCGGACGGGACTCGGTCATGGCGTCCATGGTGCTCGACGGCAATCGCGACACATAAACGTCTGCGACGACACGCCGCAGCCGAACGCAATGGGTTATGTCTCGCGGACCCGCGACCACTCGCCCTACCGCGAGACCGCAACCACGCACACCCGTCGCGGCGTGCCGTGTGCGAGGTTTCAGTGTCGCGCGGGTGAACCAAAGCACTCGCCATATGGGGCCACCCCACACGTGTCCTATCGTGGCGGCATGGACTTCGCGATGTCGGACAAAGCCAACGACTACCACAAGCGCCTGTCCGACTTCATGACCGAGTACGTCTTCCCGGCCGAGGCCGACTACGAGAAGTACCGGCACGAGGCCGGCCCGAACGATCACACCGTCCCGCCGATCATCGAGGAACTCAAGACCAAGGCCAAAGCGGCCGGGCTGTGGAACCTGTTCCTGCCCGCCGAGTCGGGCCTGACCAACCTCGAATACGCGCCGCTGGCCGAGCTCACCGGCTGGAGCCTGGAGATCGCGCCGGAGGCGCTCAACTGCGCGGCACCGGACACCGGCAACATGGAGACCCTGCACCTGTTCGCCACCGAGGAACAGCGCAAGCAGTGGCTTGAGCCGTTGCTGGCCGGCGAAATCCGCAGCGCCTTCTCGATGACCGAGCCCGCGGTCGCCAGCAGCGACGCCCGCAACATCGAGACTTCCATCCTCCGCGACGGCGGCGACTACGTGATCAACGGGCGCAAGTGGTGGACGTCCGGCGCGTCGGACCCGCGCTGCAAGATCCTGATCGTGATGGGGCGCACCAACCCCGAGGCGGCCAGCCATCAGCAACAGTCGATGGTGCTGGTGCCCATCGACACCCCCGGCGTGACCGTGGTCCGCTCGACCACCGTCTTCGGTTACCAGGACCAGCCCGGGCACTGCGAGATCATCTACGACAATGTCCGGGTGCCGGTCACCAACCTGCTCGGCGAGGAGGGCGGCGGCTTCGCGATCGCCCAGGCCCGGCTGGGACCGGGCCGCATCCACCACTGCATGCGCGCACTCGGTGGCGCCGAACGCGCGCTGGCCCTGATGGTGGACCGCGCCAGCAAGCGGGTGGCATTCGGCCGCCCGCTGGCCGAGCAGGGCGTGGTTCGGGAGGCAATCGCTAAGTCGCGCAACGAGATCGACCAGGCCCGCCTGCTGTGCCATAAGGCGGCGTGGACCATCGACCAGCACGGCAACAAGGCCGCCCACACGCTCGTCTCGCAGATCAAGGCGGTGGCGCCGCAGGTGGCCTGCGACGTGATCGACCGCGCGATCCAGGTGCACGGCGCCGCCGGGGTCAGCGAGGACACGGTGCTGGCCCGGTCGTACGGCTGGCACCGGGCCATGCGCCTCTTCGACGGCCCCGACGAGGTGCACATGCGGACCATCGCACGCGCCGAACTCGGCCGGGAGAAATCTCCGCTCGCCGCGGCGGTCACCTCGCATGACTGACACGCTGCGAGAGCTGTCCGGCGCGTGGAACTTTCGCGACGTCGCCGACAGCGCCGGCGGGTTGAAACCCGGACGGCTGTTCCGTTCCGGTGAGCTCAGCCGCCTCGATGACGAGGGACGGGACACGCTGCGCCAGTTAGGGATTACCGACGTCGCCGATCTGCGTGCCGCGCGCGAGGTCGCCCGGCGCGGCCCGGGACTGGTTCCCGACGGCGTCGAAATCCATCTGCTGCCCTTCCCCGATCTCGGCGACGAGGAGCCAGACGACGATGACGCGCCGCACGAAACGGCGTTTCGACGGCTGTTCCAGGGCGATCCCGACCAGTCGGACGAAGAGGTCAACGAGGCCGCCGTCCGCCACATGACCGACGAGTACCGCCAATTTCCCACCCGCAACGGGGCGCAACGCGCTGTGCGGCATGTCTTTTCGTTGCTGGCGGCGGGGCGTCCAGTGCTCACCCACTGCTTCGCGGGTAAGGATCGCACCGGTTTTGTGATCGCCACCGTGTTGGAGACGATCGGCATCGACCACGACACCATCGTCGCCGATTACCTGCGCAGCAACGCCGCGGTGCCCCAACTGCGCGAACACATCTACGAGATGATTCAGCATCGCTCCGACGTCGAATTGACGCCGGAGGTGGTCACGTTCACCAAGGCGCGGCTGGCTGACGGTGTGCTTGGCGTGCGTCCGGAATACCTGGCTGCCGCGCGCGAGACGATAGACGCACGGTTCGGCTCGCTGAACGCCTACCTGCTCGATGCAGGCGTCACGCAGGCGGACATCGACCGCCTGCGTGACCAACTGCTGGTCTAACCCAGCTTGAAGTTCGCCTGCTTGGCCGCCGACAGGTCGTCGATCTCCGACCAGTGCGCGGCGACGTCCTCGACTGACGGCGGCTTGTCGAAGTTGGCGCCCTCGTTCTGGAACAGAGCCACCCGCTGCACCTTGCCTCCGCCGACGACGAAAACCGAAGCGGAGTTGGGGTTTTCCTCGGTGCACAGGTAGGCCACCACCGGCGCGACGTACTCGGGCGTCAGCTTCTCGAGCACCTCCTTGGGCAGGATGTCCTCGGTCATTCGGGTGGCCGCGATCGGCGCGACGGCGTTGGCGTGAATGTTGTACTTCGCGCCCTCCTGGGCCAGCGTGTTGATCATGCCGACCAGGCCGAGCTTGGCCGCGCCGTAGTTGGTCTGACCGAAGTTGCCGAACAGGCCGCTGGTGGAGGTGGCGACGACGACCCGGCCGTAGCTCTGCTCCCGGAAATGCGGCCACGCGGCGCGCAGCACGTTGTACCCGCCGTAGAGGTGGACCTTGAGCACGGCGTCCCAGTTGTCGTAGGTCATCTTGTGGAACGTGCCGTCGCGCAGGATGCCGGCGTTGCTCACCACACCGTGGATGGCGCCGAACTCGTCGAGCGCCGTCTTGATGATGTTGGCCGCGCCGTCGGGGTCCGCGACGCTGTCATAGTTGGCGGCCGCGCGCCCACCCGCGTCCCGGATCTCCTTGACCACCTCGTCGGCCATGTTGTGGCCGGCGCCCGTACCGTCGCGCGCACCGCCGAGGTCGTTCACGATGACGCTGGCGCCCTCCCGGGCAAGGGTCAGGGCGTATTCACGGCCCAATCCCCCACCGGCTCCGGTGACGACGATGACGCGATCCTGCACTCCGGGCATCAGGTTCCTCTCTACGATGAAAACGAGCGTCTAGCAAGCGATTTGGAGCAGTGTCAGAACATCCTGCGGGCCATCTTCATGGCACGCTCGGTGTACGGCGGGTAGATGAAGCTCGACAGGTCGGGCCGGGTCGGCTTGGTCAGCACCGACTTGCGGTGACTGAACTCCTCGAAACCGTACCGGCCGTGATAGGCGCCCATACCCGACGCCCCGACCCCACCGAACGGCAACTTGGCCGTCGACACCTGGAAGGCCAGGTGGTTGACCAGCATGCCGCCGGCCGGCACTTCCTTGATTACCCGCTCGCGGGTCTCCCGGGTCTTGGTGAACAGGTAGGCGGACAGCGGCTTTGGCCGCGCGTTGATGAAACGTATTGCCTCGTCGAGGGATTGGACGGTCACCACCGGCAGCACCGGCCCGAAGATCTCGTTCTGCATCAGCGGGCCGTTCGGGTCGGGGTCGACCACCACGGCGGGCTGGATGCGCAGACTCGAGGCATCACAGGCCCCGCCGACCGCGACCTTGCCGTCCCCGCTGGCGAGGTAGCCGCTGATCCGGTCGAATTGACGTTGATTGACGATCCGCATCCCGTTGGGTTTGTCCGCCGTGAACTTCGCGATGGCGGCACCGATCTTGCTCACCAGCTCGTCGCTGATCTTGGCGTCCGCCAACACATAGTCGGGCGCGACGCAGGTCTGGCCCGCGTTCAGCAGCTTCATCCACGCGATCCGCTTGGCGGCGACATCGACGTCGGCGTCGGCCGCCACGATCACCGGGCTCTTGCCGCCGAGTTCGAGCGTGCACGGGGTCAGGTGGGGTGCGGCCCCCTCGTACACCTTGCGGCCGATCTCGGTGCCGCCGGTGAACAGCAGTCGGTCGAGGCCCTGCGCGATCAGCTCCTGGCTGACCGACCCGTCGCCCTCGACCACGGCGATCGCATCGTTGTCGAGGTACCTGGGCACCAGTTCGGCCATCAGGTGCGCGGACGCCTCGGCGATCTCCGAGGGCTTGAGGATGACGGCGTTGCCGGCGGCGATCGCGCCGACGGCGGGCCCCAGGGTCAGGTAGAACGGGTAATTCCACGCGCCGATGATCAGCACGGTGCCGTAGGGTTCGTATTCGATCCAGCCACGGCCGGGCAGCTGCGGCATCTCGAGCAGCTGGTAGCGGCGCCGCGTCCACCTGCGCACTCGCTTGGCCGCAAACTTCGCCTCGCCGGCGGTGGTCGCGATGTCGGCGATGAACGCCTCGAACGGGCTGCGGTCCAGGTCCTTGGCGAGAGCGTCCGCGATGGCCGCCTCGTTCTCTTCCATCAGCTTCGCCAGCTGCAGCAGCTGCCGCTTGCGCCACTCGATGTCGCGGGTGCGCCCCGTCGCGAACGTCTTGCGGAGCCGTGCCACCGTTGCGGGAACGTCTACCTGCTGAGCGGTCGGCGCGCCGTTGGTGGCGGATGTCTTGGGTGTAACCGATTCGGTGGTCATCGTCGTCCTTCCCCTGCTTCGGTCATCCCGGGCGCGCCCGCTGCTCGTCGCACAAGCGCTCATGGGTGATAACCGCGATCCTAACCATCCGGTTGGGAGAGCAGTTAGAAAGGATCTGGCTGCGGCCGGTCAGGGTTTGGTGGCGGTCACATAGGTGATCACAAACGGCCGGCCATCGGGCTGCGGCGGCCGTCCCAGCCGGAGCGCCTCTTCGTGCCCGTCGACCACCCCGGTGATCCAGCCGTGCGCGGTGAACCAGTCCGCACAGTCGGGCCTCTCCCCGTCCTCGAACCACAAGTCGAAAGGATTGAAAGAGGTGTCTTGGCCGCGCGCTTCGCGCTTGGCGCGCAATTCGGCAAACCTCGCCTCCGCTTCCCGGCGCCTCTCCGGGTCGATGCCGAAGTCTTCGACCGAGACCTGGCTGCCCGATGCGCTCAGCCCGTCGATAGCGACGAACAGGGCTTCCTGCGCCGCCACCGGCAGGAACGGCAGCAGCCCTTCGGCCAGCCACGCGGTCGGCTGACCCGCGTCAAAACCCTTGTCTCGCAATGCTCGTGGCCAGTCGTGGCGCAAGTCGACGGGGACGGGCCGCCGGTCGGCGAGCGGCGTCGCACCGTGCTTGGCGAGCGTCTCGGTCTTGTATTCCAGCACCTTGGGCAGATCGATCTCGTAGACGACGGTGCCGGCCGGCCAATCCAACCGGTAGGCGCGCGAATCGAGACCGGCGGCGAGGAGCACCACCTGCCGAATGCCGGCCTGTGCGGCGGCGGCGAAATACGCATCGAAGAAGCGGGTCCGCACCGCCTGCGAGTCGATCATGTTCTGAGACCGGACCGAGAAGTCTTCGTCTTCCGGGTCGTCCGGGTCCCCGGCCCACCACGCGGCCACCTGCTCGCGAACTCCCGCCAGCTCGGGCGTGGAGACCAGCGGCTCGGCGAACTGGTCACGGATGAGCGGCTCGTCGCTGGCGGTCTCTGCGGCACGGGCCAGGGCGACCATCACCGCGGTCGCGCCGACGCTGGTGGCGATGTCCCAGGAGTCGTCCAGCGAGCGCGGCATTAAAGCCGCTCGGCGACGACGAAGTCGGAGAAGGCGTCCTTGTCGTTGTCCACCTCCGCGCTTTGCACCCTGCGGTTCAGGCGGTGCATCTCGTCGATCGAATTCTGCGCGGTGGCGCGCCAGCCGTGCTCGTTGAGCCACTCGGTGAGGTCCGCACGGTGCTCGTCGCGGTACATCAGCTCGCCGACGTCGACGGTCTCCTCCAGGCCCAACTCGTCGGCGACCTTCCTGAACCGTTCCCGCATCTGCTGGCGACGCTCCTCGGCGTGCATGGGTGCCGTCTCGGCCGAGACGCGGCTGCCGGCCGGGCTCAGCTCGCCGATTTGGGTGAACAGCTTGTCCTGGGCCTCGGCGGGCAGATACATCAGCAGTCCCTCGGCGAGCCAGGCCGTCGGCCGGGTCGGGTCGAAGCCGGCGGCGCGCAGCGCGGCGGGCCAGTCCTCCCGCAGGTCGATGGCAACCTCGCGGCGATCGGCGGACGGGGTGGCGCCGCTTTCGGCCAGCGTGGCCGATTTGTACGCCAGCACCTGCGGCTGGTCGATCTCGTAGACGACGGTGCCGGCCGGCCAATCCAGCCGGTAGGCCCGGGAGTCCAGCCCCGACGCGAGGATCACCACCTGCCGGATTCCGGCGGCCACGGCGTCGGCGAAGTAAGAGTCGAAGAAGTGGGTCCGCACCGCCTGGTAACCGCGCATGTGCCGGATGCGGGCGGCGGATTCTTCGTCGATGGCCTCGATCTTGGCAACGACCTCCGGGTCCAGCATCGCCTCCCACAAGACCGCGGCACCGGCGTTGTTGACCAGCAGCCGGGCATAGGGGTCGCGGATCAGCGGATCGGGCTGCTCGGTTTCGATGGCGCGCGCGGCGGCCACCATGACCGCCGTGCTGCCGACGCTGGTTTTGATGTCCCAGGTGTCGTCGTGGGTGCGCAGTGAACTCATCGGGTTGCTCCTCGGGTCCTTGGCGTAGGTCAGGCGGTCGGGTCGTCGAGACGGGCCCGCAGCAGGATGCTGCGCACCGCGTCGTCGACCAGGTCTTCGGGTACCGGGCGGCCCAGCCGGGCCATCTCCTCGCGGTTGTCCACGGCCCGCACCTGCCAGCCGTGGTCGGTCAGCCACTGGGCCGCGTCCGAACGGTCCGGCTCGTCATAGGTCAGCGCCTGGACGTTGACGTCCAGGCCCAGCCGTTCGCGCATCCGCAGCCAGCGCCGCGAATTGCTCCGCTTGTTCATGCCGAACGCCTCGATGGCGACCTGGCTTCCCGGGGCGCTCAGGGCGGTGAACATTTCGAAGAGGCGGTCTTGCGCGTCGCTCGGCAGGTACGGGAGCAAGCCCTCGGCCAGCCAGGCCGTCGGTTGGGTGCGGTCGAACCCCGCCGCGGCCAATGCCGCCGGCCAATCGTCACGCAGGTCGACGGGGACCGGGCGGCGGCTGGCGGTGGGGGTGGCGCCGTGGCGCTGCAGCACTCCGGTCTTGTACTCGAGCACCTGGGGCTGGTCGATCTCGTAAACCGCGGTGCCGTGCGGCCAGTCGAGGCGGTACGCCCGCGAGTCCAGTCCCGCGGCCAGGATGACCACTTGCCGGATTCCGGCCATCGCGGCGTCGGCGAAGTACTCGTCGAAGAAGTGCGTCCGCACGGCCTGGTAGTCGATGCCGATCCGGTGCGCGCGCCGGCCGGGCTCGTCGCCGTCGAGCCAGGCCAGCTCGGGGTCGGCGAGCCGTTCCCAGGCCGGGCCGGCCGACGACACGAGGATGCGCGCGAACTCGTCGCGGATGAGCGGATCATTCCCCGCGGTTTCCGCCGCGCGCGCCGCCGCGACGCCCAGCGCGGTGGCACCGACGAGTTCGGTGATGGCCCAGCTGTCGCCGGCGGATCTCAGGGAAGGCGGTAACGACTCGTCCAGATCAGTCATGACCTGACGATCTTACCGGGATAAGTTAGTTAGCCTATACGCTTTGTGCGCAACTTCACTGCCGGCGCGGGTCTAGGCGTTGGACCGCCGGAACGCTCCCTCGAGCAGCCGCCGAATCATTCCGGTGATGGACAGCAGGGCTTCGGGACCTTGAACGAAGCCCGCGTACAAACCCACCCCGCACATCAGCACGAGCAGTGCCTCGATCAACGCCGGCACGTCGACGTCGGCGGGGACCTCGCCGCGCTCCAATCCGTCGTTGACGACGCGAACGAGGAATTCGCGGCAGATCCGCACGGAGTCGTTTTCGGCTGTTTTCCATTCCGGGTGCCGCTGCGACTCGAGCACCCCGGAGATAATCAACGCCGACCCGGCGGGATTCTCGGAATTGGCGCGGGCCGCCGCGGATATGAATGCGGTCAGTTGCCCCACCAGTGTGGTCTCCCGCTCGGCCTGTCTGATCCCGCTTCCGATGATGGCTTCGTTGGTTTGCTCCAACAACTCCCGATACAGGACGCGCTTGCTGGAGAAGTAGTGGTTGATCGCCGGCCGGGTCAGGTCGGCGCGGGCCGCGATGGCCTGGAACGTCGCCCCGTCGTATCCCCGCTCGCTGAACACAAGGCGGGCCGCCTGCATGATCCGCTGTCGCGTCTCATCGGCCTTTGCGGCTGGGGGGCGTCCAGGCCTGCGGCTCACCCCTGAAGACATCGTTAAAGTGTGCCATTGCCATGGTGTGGCATTAGCGCGTTTGGCGGAATGCTGCCGAACTTTCCAGCCTCGTAGTCCTGCACCGCCTCGACCAATTCCGCCCTCGAGTTCATCACGAATGGCCCGTAGTGGAATACCGGTTCGCGAATGGGTTGGCCGCCCAGCAGCAGCACATCCATGGCGCTAGTGCGCGACGATTCCTGCGCCTGGTCGGCGCCCACGGTGATCCGATCCCCGGGGCCGAGCACGGCCAGTTGGCCCTGCCGAATCGGATGAGCGACCGGACCGACGCATCCGCTGCCGGACAGCACGTAGACGAGCGCGTTGAAGTCGCGCCGCCACGGCAGGTTCAGCCGAGCGCCGTTTTCGATTGTCGTGTGCGCGAGCGTGATCGGCGTGTGGGTGATCCCGGGCCCCCGATGACCGTCGACCTCGCCCGCGATGATGCGCACCAGCGCCCCGCCGTCGTCGGAGGCGATCAGCTTCGCGTCGCCCCCTTCGATGGCCTGATAGCGCGGGGGCGCGAACTTGTCCCGCTTCGGCAGGTTCACCCACAGCTGGATGCCGTGGAACAGGCCGCCGCTGTCGACCAGTTCCGCGGGCGGCGTCTCGATGTGCAGGATCCCCGAACCGGCGGTCATCCACTGCGTGGCACCGTCGGTGATCAGGCCGCCGCCCCCGTGGGAGTCCTGGTGGGCGAACTTGCCGTCGATCATGTAGGTGACCGTCTCGAACCCGCGGTGTGGGTGCCAGTCGGTGCCCCTCGGCTCACCGGGTTGGTACTCGACCTCACCCATCTGGTCCATGTGCACGAAGGGGTCCAGCGCGGCGGCGCTGACCCCCGCGAAGGCCCGGACGACGGGGAAGCCCTCCCCCTCGTAGCCGCGCGGGCCGGTGGTGATCGATCGGACCGGCCGCTCGGTCTCGGCCGGGACGGCGGCGCCGATCCGTGGCAATGTCAGCGTGTTGGCGGTGATGGCGGGCATGTGACCTCCGTAAATGTGAACGTTTCGTATAACCGGACTGCAGTCCAGTTATTCCCCGGCTCCTGCCTGCTCGGGCGATGGTTGAGTAGGGCAATATTTGCTCTGGGAAAGGGTCGGCGGTCCCGCACAATCGTTTGGACGGTCGACGAGCAAAGCGGGGCCGTCGGGGGAAGGATGCGCTGATGGGGCAAAAACCGACGGCCGCCGCTCCCATCCGGACCACCCGGCCCGTCTCCCGCGCCGTGGGTCAATTCGCCGGCTGGCTGCGCGCGAACCGGCTCGGGCTCTTCTGCGTGGCAATCGTGGTCGGCCTTGGCGCCGGGATTGGCGCGGTGGCGTTCCGCTACCTGATCTTCGGCTTTACCTGGCTGGCGACGGGGCACGACGAGTTCGGCCAGGACGGTTGGGTGGGCAGCGACCATCTGCCCTGGCTGGGGATCGGCTTCTTCGTGGTCATCCCCGTCGTCGGCGGATTGCTATACGGACCGCTGATCTCGCGGTTCGCCCGAGAGGCTCGCGGCCACGGAGTCCCGGAAGTCATGATCGCGGTGGCCGAGAACGGCGGCCGCATCCGCCCCCAGGTGACCGTGGTGAAAGCGCTGGCCTCCGCGCTGTGCATCGGCACCGGGGGCTCCGTTGGCCGGGAGGGGCCGATCGTGCAGATCGGCGCGGCGCTCGCGTCCGGCTTCGGTCAGTGGGTGCGAATGCCGGAGAACCGGCTGCGCGTGCTGGTGGCCTGTGGCGCCGCGGGCGGCATCTCCGCCACCTTCAACGCCCCCATCACCGGGGTGTTCTTCGCCGTGGAGCTGATCCTCCGGGAACTGTCCGTCGAAGCAATCTTCACGATCATGCTCTCGTCGATGGTTGCCGACGTGGTCGCCCGCGTGTTCTTCGGCTCCGCGCCGTTCCTCACCGAGCTGCCCGCCGGGATCGAATTGGACCACATCGCCAATTACCTGTTGGTGGCGCTCCTAGCGGCGATCGCCGGGCTCATCGGGATCCTCTTCAAGAACGTTCTCTACAAGACCGAGGATCTGTGCGACCGGGTCTGGGGCAGCCGCCCGGATTGGGCCCGGCCAGCGGTCGGCGGAATCGTGCTCGGCCTGCTATTGCTGGCTGTCCCACAGCTCTATGGGGTGGGCTATCCGGTGATGTATGCCGCCTTCGCCGGGCACTATGCGCTATGGCTGTTGCTGGTCCTGGCCGCCGGCAAGATGCTGGCCTGCAGTCTGACCATCGGGATAGGCGGATCCGGCGGGGTGTTCGCTCCTTCTCTCTTTGTGGGGGCCACCTCCGGCATGGCTTTTGGGTTGTTCGTTCAGCACACCATCGGCACCGCCGTCGGGCATCCGGCCCTGTACGCGATCGTGGGCATGGGGGCCGTGTTCGCGTCCGCAGCCAGAGCCCCGCTCACCGCACTGGCCAGCACGGTCGAGATGACCGGGGATTTCACCCTGACCCTCCCGGTCATGCTGGCCGTGGCCGTCGGGACCACAGTGTCCCGCGGGGTCTCCTACGGCACCATCTACACCACCAAGCTGCTGCGCCGTGGCATTGACATCGATCGGCCCAAACCCACCCACGCCTTCGCCGACCTCACCGCAGCCGACGCGATGCACAGGTTCGCCGTCCCCCTGGATTTGACCCGTCCGACCGGCACCGTCGGTGGCGACCTCACCGCCTTGCTCGGCCCCCTCACCCGGATACGCGAACCGCAGGCGCTGTTCGCCAACGACAGCCTTGCCCAGGCGTTGCGCCAGCTCGTCCTATTCGGGCGTGACGGGCTGCCGGTCATCGACACCGAGGCCCGATCTGTCCAGGGCTGGCTGACAAATCAGAACGTGTTACGCGCGGTCGCCGCGTCCTTCACCGACATGGCGGCGGACGCGCAACCGGCAATGCCTGACCACGACCCGCACAGCGAGCTCGACGGCTACTGCATCATCGAACACACCCTGGCCGAAGATTCGATGGCCGTCGGCCGGCTCCTGGGCGACCTCGAATTCCCGAACGACCACCTGCCCGTGTCGGTGCTGCACAACCGACGGCTCATCGACGCCGACGCCAGGTTACGGCTTTCGGTGGGCGACCGGATCAACATCCTGGCGCCCAAAAACGGTGCCGCGCAGGAGAATGCGTTACCCGACTAGGAGCTGCGAGCGGTGCTCGCCGCGTCCTTCTCGGTGGTCGACCTCTCGTGCGTCAACGTCCCGCCCGCGCTCTCCAGGTGCGCCCGCACGAACCACTGGAACTTCTCCAGGTTCCCGGCCTGATCGATCAGCAGGTCCTGCGTGACCGGGTCGAGCTCCTCGGTCTCCTCGATGCACTTACGGATGTCCTCGATGACGCCGGTGTAGACCAGGTCGAGCGCCGCGAGGTGGGCCTGGACGGTGTCGCGGCCGACCGAATAGTCGTCCCAGGTGCGGTCTTTGATGATGGCCCCCGGCGTGCCCTGCGGTGACCCGCCCAGGGCGGCGATGCGCTCGGCGACGTCGTCGGCGAAACCGCGGACCGCATCCACCTGCGGGTCGATCATCTCGTGCACACCAATGAAGTTGGGCCCCACCACATTCCAGTGCACGTGCTTGAGGGTGAGGTGAAGGTCGTTGTAGGTGCTCAGTTGTTTCTGCAGCAGTTCGGTCAGCCGGGCTCCCTGCTTGTCGGTGAGTCCCGGGATGGTGAACTGTGTCATCGATTTCCTCCGTTTCGCACACGGTCACGTCTTCGGGGTTGGTTACCCGATGGCCGTTGCTGAAAACCCGGGGCCGGCGAGGCGATGACCACGTTTAGAGGTTGCTGATGTGCTGCACCGGCAGCCGGGCGCCCCGCCGCGGCTCATATGCCAGACCGCTGGCCTCGAGCAACCGGACCACCCGGTGGCGGTGCGGTCGCATGGGTTCGAGCAGTTCGACCATGCCGGCGTCGTCGACCGGGCGGCCGATCAACGTCCAGCCGATCATTTTCGGGATGTGATAGTCGCCCACCGACAGCGCGTCGGCGTCACCGAACGCCCGTTGCGCCGTCTCGGCGGCGGTCCATTCGCCCACGCCCGGCAACGACATCAGCGCCGCACGGGCCTGCGCCGCCGGACGGGATGCCAGTCGTTCCAGGCTGCTGGCCCGCTGCGCGCACGTCACCACCGTCCGCGCACGTCCGGGATCGACATTGGCGCGGTGGAACTCCCACGACGGGATGTAGCGCCACGACTCGGCCGATGGCGGCACCCGCATCCTGGCCGGCGCCGGTCCCGGGGCGGGCGACCCGTACTTGGACACCAGCAGCCGCCACGATCGAAACGCGTCGGCGCCCGGCACCCGCTGCTCGATGATCGCGGGAATCAGCGCCTCGAGCACCAACCCGGTGCGACCCAGGCGAAGGTGGGGCACCCGGCGCTGCGCGGCGGCGACGGTCGGGTGGTGGGGCACGAAATCCGAGGCGTCGTCCTCGAGGCCGAGCAGCGCGGGCAGCCCCTCCACGAACTCCGGCGCCCCGCTTCCCCACGCGACGCAGTGCGCGGCGTTGGCGGCGGCCCGGCTGATCCGGGCGGTGACGGGTCCGGTGGGCAGCAGGCTGGTTCGCCAGATCGCGCCGTCGCCGGACGCCTGGAAACAGGGGTCCCCGGCCCCCCGCCGAAGCGGCGCCAACGTATGCCCGAAGCTGACCGCCCCCGGGAAAGTGACCGTGCGCGCGCTCTCCACCAACCAAATCTCCGATTGACCGTTAACGATGTGCCAAGTCAATATTGCGATGTGATGACGCCGTTCGATGACCCGCAGGGCGAACTGGCTTGGATGTTTCTACAGAGTGCGAGCGACGGCGGCGATCTCGACGAGGGCTTCACGCTGCTCAGCGACGACTTCACCTACTGGACTCTGCTCACGCGCTCCGAGTGTGACAAGGAAACGTTCCGGCGGGCGATCGAGCGCCGCAAACAGCAACTCGAGTTGACCATCGACCTGGTGCGCTGTGTCAACGAGGGAGAGACCGTGGTCGTCGAGGCGCAGGCCACCGGCACCACCACCGCCGGCGTCGAGTACGACAGCCCGTTCGTCTGCATCTTCGACACCCGCGACGGACTGATCGTCTCGATGCGCCTGTACAGCGACACCCGGGCGCACGAGGCCGCGCTTCCCGGGTGGACGTACTAGGAAGCCGACACGCTGATTTCGGCCTTGTTCGGGTAGAAGGCCACGTGGCCGGCGATCGCCGCGACCGCGGGATAGGGCTGCTCGTACGTCCAGATGACGTCCTCGACGATGTCGCCGTGCGAACCCGTCACGCTGTAATAGCTGGCCTCGCCCTTGAACGGGCAGTACGTGCTGGTGTCCGTGCGGGTCAGCCGGTCCTGCACCACGTCACTCATCGGAATGTACTGCACCGCAGGCAAACTGGCTTCCCGTAATTCCAGGGCGGCCGTCGTGTCGGCTACCAGCTCGCCGTTGACGCGAACCTGTACCCGCCCCTTCGTCGGCTCGATGGTGATCGGGTGGCCAGCGCTTGGCTCTTTGATTTCGGGGTGGCTCATGGTTTCCTCCTAGACGCCGATGGACGTTGCAACGCCATCCGGGTCTCGGGGCTTCCCGATCAGGGCGGCCCGAACGCGTAGCGGTGGTATTGCGCCATGTTGGCGACGGCCTCAACCAGCGACATGACCTTTCCCAGCGCCCGTGTGGAGCGCGGGAGTTGCGCGAATGTGTACGACTCGAACCACCGCTCCCAGGCCAGGAGCCGTACACCCGGCACCGCGTCGACGATGTCGTCAGGCCCGTTGATCGCCCACGACAGCGTGGATCCCGAACGGCGCACGACGGTGTTGAGCCACTGCGACTTGATCCCGAGCGAGTTGAAGGCGTCGAACTGCAGCTCACCCGAGCCGAAGTGATCGACCACGCGGCGCAGCAGTGCGGTGCCGTCCTGCTCGGTGAGGTACATGGTCAGCCCCTCGCCGATCATCAGCGCGGGACGGTCCGCGGGAATGTCCCGGAGCCAGGCCGGGTCGGTGACGGAGGCGGCGATGACCCGATAGTGGTCGCGCGCGGGGTAGAGCTGCGCGCGCAGCGCGGCGACTTCGGGGTAGTCGACGTCGTACCACTCGACGCCCGGGCCCGGCTGCACCCGCAGACACCGGCTGTCCAGTCCGCAGCCCAAGTGCAGCACGACGGCTCGTGGGTGCGCCGCAAGAAATTGGCGGACCCAGGCATCGAAGTGCGCGGACCGGGTGGTGACCGACGGTGCCCTGCGCGCCGTGATGGTGGTCTTTTTCCAGTCGTAGTCGATGCGTCGGACGATCTCCTTGGCATACTCGTCGCCGAGGATCGGTGTCTCGAAGTCGGCGTCCAGCGCCTTGGCGTACAACGTCGCCAGCATCGTCTGGGGCGCCCCGCTGAGGTCAACGCTCACCCTTTCGGCAGTCACGCCGCCCGAGGCTAGCCGCGCCGCGACCGCGCCAGCCGTGTTGAACGCGCGGCGGCGCGGCGTTCAGCCCGGAGTCGCGCTCTTGCCGCTGGCGACCTTCAGCTCCGACCAGAACCGCGCCGCCTCACGGATCGATTCCTCGACCGGCCGCGGCTGCCAGCCCAATTCCCGCTTCGCCTTGCTGCTGTCCACGTCGGCTTCGGCGCGCATCATCCGCACCGAGGCCAGGCTGAGCTCGGCGTCCTTCCCGGTGAGTCGGGCCTTGAGCGTGCCGGCCGCCGCCAGGGCGTAGAGCATCGGGACGGAAATCGAGCGTTGCGGCGGTGGAACGCCGACCTCGTCGGCCGCGATGCGGACGACGTCGTTCAAAGCGATCATCCGCTCAGAGACGAGGTATCGCTCGCCGATGCGCCCGCGCTCGGCCGCCAGGATCATGGCCCGCGCCGCGTCGTCGACGCCGACGACTTCCAGCGCAATGCCGTTCATCAGGAACGGCAGCTTGCCGAAGACCGCGCCGGCGATGAAGGCGCCGTGCGGAGTGCCGCCCCAGTCCCCGCTGCCGTAGGTCGTCGACACGCACATCGCGATGGCGGGCAGGCCGGCCTCGGCCACATACCGCAGCACCAGATTCTCGGCTTCCAAACGCGATTGGACGTAGGGGGTCAGGCGGCGGGACCGGATCACGTCGTCCTCGGTCGCCACGTGGCCATGCCGCCGGCCCACCGTCGTATAGGTGCTCGTGAAGATGAACCTGCGCAGGTCCGGTTGGTTGACGGCGACGTCGAGAACGTTGCGCAGGCCTTCGACATTGGTGCGGAACAGCGGCGTCGGGTCGCGCAGCCATGCGCGGGTGTCGACGACGCAGTAATAGACGTCGTCCACACCGTCCATCGCCTCCCGCAGCGTGGCGTCGTCGAACACGTCCCCGTGGAAGCGGGTCAGCTCGAGGTCGTCGATCGAGCGGGTGTTGGCGTTCGGGCGCACCATCGCCCGCACCGGGAACCCGTCGGCCACGAGCTGGCGGGTGACATGCGAACCCAGGAAGCCGTTGGCGCCGATGACGAGCTTGGGCTTGGTGCTCACTGGGCTCCTCCGTTCTCGTGCATCCACCGCGCCGCGTCCTCGTCGAGCGTGCCCAGCGCCTGGGCCTTACGGCACCACTTCATCCCGGCCCGCAGGAAGCGCAGCGGGTTATAGATGTCTTCCTGGCGGCGCCACAACCCGTCCCCCGCGTACGTGACGATCGAGATGTTGGTCGCGCTGATGACGCTCCCGTCCCCCGGGTCGCGCATCGGGTTGTCCAGTTCGCAGATGATCCGCCCGGTGGGCTCGTCGATGACGGACCACAACGACGGGAACGCCACCATGTGGCTGCCGGGATACGTGGTCATCGTCCGCTTGATCCACTGGCGGACCTCGTCGCGTCCGTGCATCGTGCCGGCCGCGTGCTCGACGTACTCGACGTCGGGGGTGTACTGCTCGACCCAGGCGTCCCAGTCGTGGGTTTCGGCGGCCCGGGCCACCGTCTGCTCGAACTTCTCGAAGGCGGCGGCTAGTTCGCCGCGGGAAAACGTAGGAGTCGTCATGCTGCGGCACTTCCCGAAATCGTCGCGACGTTGCGGCTCATCGGCGGAGTGTAGCCTGGGCGGCATCGTGGCCGGTTAGGAGGACGAGCAATGGCAACCGAAAAAGCGGTACTCGCCGGCGGCTGTTTCTGGGGGATGCAGGAACTCATCCGCAAACAGCCGGGCGTGGTTTCGACGCGGGTCGGATACACCGGCGGCGACGTCCCCAATGCGACCTACCGCAACCACGGCACGCACGCCGAGGCCATCGAGATCGTCTACGACCCGGCGGTCACCGACTACCGCACCATGCTCGAGTTCTTCTTCCAGATCCACGATCCGACGACGAAGAACCGCCAGGGCAACGACCGTGGACTCAGTTATCGGTCCGCCATCTTCTACCTCGACGAGGAGCAGAAGCGCATCGCGCTGGACACCATCGCCGACGTCGACGCGTCGGGGTTGTGGCCCGGCAAGGTCGTGACCGAAGTCAGCCCGGCCGGCGATTTCTGGGAGGCCGAGCCCGAGCACCAGGACTACCTGCAGCACTACCCGAACGGGTACACCTGCCACTACATCCGCCCGGGCTGGAAACTGCCGCGCCGGGCCACGGCCGACCAGTAGGCGCCCGGCTCAGCGCCGGCGCACCACGATCCGGCCGCCGTCCTTGGGCGTGTAGGCGACGCCGCGGCCGTGCCACCGCTCTCCGGGTGCGGTCGTGGTCTCGATGGTGAAGTGCCGCAACACCGTTCGCAGCACGACGTCCATCTCCATGTTGGCGAACGCCGCCCCCACGCACCGGCGGGTGCCACCGCCGAACGGGATCCACGCGAAGGCCGACGGCTTGGTCCCGATGTAGCGTTGCGGATCGAAGCGCTCCGGATTCGGGAAGACTTCGGGGTTTTCGTGAATCTGCGCGATGCTCACCAGGATTGACTTGCCGCGGGGGATGACCCACTCCCCGAGCTGGTACCGCGGGGGGTAGACGCGCCGGGCGGCGAAATCGATCACCGTCCGGGCCCGCTGGACTTCGAGGATGGTCGCCTGACGTAACTCCTGGCCGTCGGTGTCGGCCTCGTCGACCAGACCGGCCAGCACGTCCGGATGCCGGGTCAGCCGCTCGAACGCCCAGCCCAGCGTGGAGGCCGTCGTTTCATGACCGGCGGCCAGCAGCGTGAGCAGTTCGTCGCCAATGTCCTTGCGCGACATGACCGAACCGTCGTCGTAGGTGCTGCGTAACATCAGGGCGAGCACGTCGCTGCGCTCGTCGAAGTTGGGATCTGCCCGCTCGGCTTCGATCAGCCTGTCGATGACGGCGTCGTACCGGCGGCGCCACTCGTCCAGGCGCCCCCATGGGGTGAAGCGCCCGTAGCTGCGCCGCGGTTTGGGCATCGTCGCCATCCGCGAGCCCAGCGTGACCCACGGCGGGATGAGGCGGCGCAGCTCGTCGAGCTCGGCGCCTTCGGCCCCGAAAACCGCGCGCAGGATCGCGTTGAGCGTGATGCGCATCATCGACGGCAGAGTCGCGAACGCCTCACCCTCCGGCCAGCCCGCGGTCTCCCGCAGGGTCTCTTCTTCGATGATCGACTCGTACTTCTTCATGCTCTTGCCGTGGAACGGCGGCGCCAACAACCGGCGGCGACGGCGATGGTCCTCCCCGTCGAGCGCGAACACGGAGCCGGAGCCGAACAGCCGGCTCAGGTTGGGCTGGATGTTGCCGAGCTCGTCGGGGCTGGTGGTGAAGATCTGCTTGGCCAGTTGCGGGTCGGCCACCACCACGACCTCGCCGTACATGGGCAGGTTCAGCGCGAAGACGTCGCCGTACCGACGGGCCAGGCGCTGGATCATCCCGCGCCGTGAGATCGCAAAACCCAGACCCTGCAACAGCTTTGGCAGGCGAGCCGCCGGGGGCAACCGGACGGCCGCGGGGGCGGTGACGACTTCACTCATGGCGGGCTGCTCCCCATCATCTCCCCCGGACGCCGGGGTGGTACCGCGGTGTACCAAAACCTTTCCCGATACGGTACTCTGTGGTACCAACCGATGACAAGAGGGTGCCGCACCGATGGAAGGGGCCGCCCGTGAGCCCAGCGGCGACAGCGACGGCTGACGAAGCGGTCCTTGGCGACCCGTTTCGGCTGAGGTTGCTCGACGGCCTCGCCGCCTCCATCGCCGAGCGCGGTTACCGCGCCAGCACGGTCGCCGACGTCGTTCGTCACGCCCGCACGTCCAAGCGCACCTTCTACGACCAGTTCGCAAGCAAAGACGAGTGCTTCCTCGAGCTCTTGGGCACCGACATCGAAAGGCTCGGTGAGTGCATCGCTGCGGCCGTCGATCCCGAGGCCGACTGGCATCAGCAGATACGCCAGGCGGTCGAGGCGTACGTCGGCTACATCGAGTCCCGGCCGGCGATCACGCTCAGCTGGATTCGGGAACTGCCCTCGCTCGGCGCCGCCGCCCGCCCGGTACAGCGCCGCGGGCTGCAACTGCTGTCAAGTCTGCTGATCGACCTCAGCGCCAGCCCCGGCTTCCAGCGAGCCGAGCTGCCTCCGCTGACCGCCCCGTTGGCGGTCATCCTGCTCGGCGGTCTGCGCGAACTGACCGCGCTCGCCGTCGAAGACGGAAAACCGGTGCGGGGCATCGTGGAGCCGGCCGTCGACGCCTCCATCGCCCTGCTCGGCCCGCGACAGTAGGGTCGAGCACAGAACCTCAACCGAACAAAGGACCTTGCGATGCGGCTGTCGACCCGGAACCAACTCAAAGGGACCATCACCGAGGTCGACCTCGGCAGCGTGATGGCGATCGTGAAGGTCAAGCTCGACGGCGGTGAGCAGATCGTCACGTCCTCCGTCACCAAGGACGCCGCGATCGATCTCGGGCTCGAGGCCGGGCAGCCGGCGACCGTATTCATCAAGTCCACGGAAGTCACCATCGGGGTCGACTAGCCCATGGCGCCGACGATGCGCGCCGAGCGCTTCTACGCAGACACCAGAACCGTTGCGCTCGAAGACGTTCCGATTCCCGAGCCGGGCCCCGGCGAAGTTCTGGTCAAGGTCGCCTTCTGCGGCATCTGCCACTCGGACCTGAGCCTGATCAACGGCACTTTCCCGGCGCAGCAGCCCGTGGTGACCCAGGGCCACGAGGCGTCGGGCACCGTCGCGAAACTGGGGCCGGAGGTGACCGGCTGGGACGAGGGCGACCGGGTGGTGGTCCCCGCCGGCCGGCCGTGCCGACGCTGCGCGAACTGCCGCCGCGGCGATGGGGTCAATTGCCTGCGAATCCAATTGATGGCATTCGCCTACGACGGGGCGTGGGCCGAATACACCGTGGCGCAAGCGACGGGGCTGACGCGGGTGCCCGACAACGTTCCGCTGGAGCAGGCGGCGATCCTGGCCGACGCGGTGTCCACGCCGTTCGGGGCCGTCGTCCGGACGGGTAAAGTCACGGTCGGTGAATCGGTCGGCGTGTGGGGCGTGGGCGGGGTCGGCACCCACATCGTCCAGCTCGCGCGGCTGGTCGGCGCCGCACCCATCATCGCCGTCGACATCAACCCCGCAGTGCTGGAGCGGGCGTTGACCCTCGGCGCGGACTACGCGTTCGACCCCCGCGACGACGGGCTGAGGGACAACGTCGCGGAAGTCACCGGCGGGCGGCTGCTCGATGTGGCCTTCGACGCCGTCGGGCGAAAGGTGACGTTCGAGCAGGGGCTCGACTGCCTCACACCCGGTGGCCGGCTGGTGGGTGTCGGGATGAGCGCCGAGGCGCCGACCGTCGGGCCCACCTCCCTGTTCGGGTTGACCCACAAGCAGGTGCTCGGGCACTTGGGATATCAGAACGTGGACATCGAGACGCTGGCGAAGTTGGTTTCGGCTGGGCGCCTTGACGTTTCGAGGTCAATCAGCGAGATCGTCGCGCTGGAGGACGTGACGGAGGGCATCGAGAAGCTCGAGCGCCAGGACGGCAACCCCATCCGGATCCTGGTGCAGCCCTGACGCCTATCCTTCGCCGCGCAGGAAGGTCCGAACCCGGTCGAGCACCAGCTCCGGGCGCTGGTCGATGATCCAGTGTCCGACCCCGTCGACCAGCTCCACTTTGAAATCGCTGATGTGGTCGGCATACCCGTCGGTGAGGTCGGGAGTGATCACCGGGTCTTGGGTGCCGGTGAGCCAGCGGACCGGCACCTCGACGTGCGCGTCGTCGAACTCGCCGCGCATCCAGCGCAGCATCTCCCCGGTCTGGAAGCTGCGATACCAGCGCGAGCCCGCCTCCGCGTGGCCGGGCTGACGCATGCACTCGGCGTAGATGCGCAGGTCGTCCTCGGGCAGTGCGTAGCCGCCACCCACCCACGAGCCGAGCACGCGGCTCGCCCTCGAGTTGAGATTGCCGATCATCCGCGGCCCGACGACCGGAAGCGAAATCGGGATCTGATACCAGAGCCGCCAAAAGTTCCGCGCCGCACGCAGATCGCGCTTCACCCACGGCGCCACCGTGTTGACTCCGAAGAACCCGCTCACCTTCTCCGGGTGGCGCAGCATCATGATGAACGCGGCCGGTCCGCCCCAATCATGCGCGACGAGCTTGACCGTCGCCACACCGAGGCGATCCAGGACGGCCGCCAGGTCGTCGGCCATCTCGGTCTTGGTGTAGCTCGTGCGGGGCGCCGAGCTCCAGCCGGCGCCGCGCAGGTCGGGGCACAGCACGCGATAGCCGTCGGCGGCCAGCGGGCCGATCAGGTTGTGCCATTCCCACCAGTTCTGCGGGAAACCGTGCACCAACATCACCGCCGGCCCTTCGGCGGGGCCCGCATCCGCGACGTGGATCGTCACGCCGCCTCCGAGCTCCACATACCTATGTTCGACACCGTCCAGCGCGGGCATATTGACCATGAATGGAGAACGTAGCCGCCTGCCGCGGGTTAGGCCAGAAACCGCTCGACATAAGGCGCGAACCGGTCGCGCAGGTCGGCCTCGTCCAACCCGAACATCGCGCAGGACGTCGCAACGTTCCCCAGCCGACCGCGCCGATGGCCCGCCAGGTACTCGTCGATCGCCGACTTGGCGTCGTCGCCGAACGGCTCGCCGGCCAGCGCGTACACCCGTTGGGCGACGCCGATTTCGTCGGCCATGAAGTCGTCGAACCGGACGTCGATCGACCGATCCGGGCCAATCGTGTCGCGATCGCGGACGAGCGCGGTCAGCATGTCGTCCAAGCGGTCGATCCACGACGCCGCGATCTCCTCCACCGGGACCGGCGAGCGGTGCATGCGCGCGGAGTAGGTGATCATCGCGATCATTGACAGCGCCACCGGCACCGGGTCGCGGTGGGTGAAAACGACGATGCTGCCGGGGAAGACGCGATCGAGCACCGGCACCTGCTCGAGATGCTGGGGCGACTTGAGCAGCCAGCGCCGCCCGCCGCGCAAGAACTGCATGGCCTTGAGTTGCCGGGCGAGGTATTCGTAGTGCGGCGTCTGGTCGTGGGTCTGGTAGTAGGCACGCCAGCGCGGCACGTGGGCCAGCGTCTCGAAAAGCATGGTCGAGAAGTCGTTGGCCAGCAGCTGGATCTCTTCGTGGACGTGCTCGGTGGTCATCTCGTGCATCAGCGGGAAATAGGGCATCACGGTGTTGATCACGCCGACCGCCACGTCCATCCGCGCGCGCCGCGGATCCGGCTCGATCCCGGCCTCGGCCGGCAGCGGGAACGGTTCGACGCTTTCCCAGTACGGCATGGTGCGGAACGTGGGCGGGGCCGCCAGCAGGTTGTGCAGATGGGTGGTGCCGGTGCGCGGCAGCCCCGCGATCACCACCGGCGGTCGCAGCTCGATGTCGTCGATCTCGGGATGCCGCCGCACCAGGTCGGTCAACAGCAGCCGGTTCTTGAGCAGCTGCAGCAGCTGCCCGAAGAAATTGACCGTGCCCGCGTCGTG
Organism: Mycobacterium sp. E3305; assembly: GCF_001666785.1. NCBI lineage: Bacteria > Bacillati > Actinomycetota > Actinomycetes > Mycobacteriales > Mycobacteriaceae > Mycobacterium > Mycobacterium sp. E3305. Next base: position 36,194 of record NZ_LZJA01000167.1, read on the forward strand.
GCGGCCGTCGATGTCACGCAGCGCGGCCAGATAGACGTCGAGCCGCTCCCCGTAGTCCGGCGGCCCGAAATCGTCCAGGCCGGTGTCGGCGGCGGCCCTGGCGTGCAGCGCGTCGGCGTCCAGTGGGCAGTCCGGCGCCAGCGAGGCCATCATGTCGAGGATTTGCCGGGCCTCGGGGCTGAAGCGGGGCTCGGCGAGGTCATCAAGGCGAACGGCGTCGGTCACGGCGACTTATGTTACTCTCGGTTTCGTAATGGTAGTGGATTTTGGCCGCCCCCGTGACCCACGCATTGACGGCGCAGTGCTGAGCGCGACCGTGGAGCTGCTCGCCGAGACCGGCTACAGCGGGCTGTTGGTCTCCGCGATCGCCGAACGCGCGGGCACCAGCAAGCCCGCTATCTACCGGCGCTGGCCGAGCAAAGCGCACCTGGTCCACGAGGCGGTGTTCCCCATCGGCGCCGCCACCGAGCTGCCCGATACCGGGTCCCTGCCCGACGACCTGCGCGAAATGGTCCGTCGTGCAATGCGTTTCCTGACCACCCCGGCCGCCAGAGCCGCCCTGCCCGGGCTGGTGGGTGAGATGGCCGCGGACCCGACCCTGCATTCGGCGCTGCTGGAGCGATTCGCCGGCGTCATCGGCGGCGGCCTCGCCGAGTTGTTGCGACGGGCGGCGCGCCGCGGCGAGGTCCGGCCCGAAGTGACCGCCACCGAACTCACGGATGCCATCGCCGGCATCACGCTGATGGGCTTGCTCACCCGCGTCACCGAACTCGACGACGGGTGGGTCGATCGCACAACCACGTTGCTCCTGAAGGGAATCCGCGCATGACGCACGAGACGACGACCGCGTGGCAGGAGCTGCTCGCCACCTTGGGCACCCTTGACCGCTCGTTCCTGGAGGGCGACCGCGCGGTGGTCGACGACCGGCACGTCGCCGACGGTTACCGCATGATCGCCAGCACGCTCGGCGTCGCCTTCGACACCTACCTTTTCACCGAACCCGGCCGGCCGCAGTTCGTCGCCGTGAACACCCCGTTTCGTCGCGACCGGCGCTGGGGCGGCGACAACACCGACGCCTACTACTACATCTGCCCGATCGATCCGCGGCGCCGCTACCGCATCAGCGGCAACAAGGGTGACAGCGCCTACTTTTCGGTCACGGCCTACAACGAGCCGTCACCGGGCGCGTGGTCGGACCGGGTGGTGGCAATCGTCCGCGACAGCGATCTCGATGTCCTCAATATGGACGCCGCCGGCAACTTCGCGTTCGATCTCGGCCCCACGCCCGACGCGGCCGTCCTGATGACGCGCGACTATCAGGCCGACCCGCTGACCGGCCGCCCCGTCACCTGGCGGATCGAGGCGCTCGACGAGCCGGACCCGATCCGGCACGGGGATGCCGAGACGGCCGCGCGGCTGAGGGCGATCGCGACCTGGCTGCGCACCATGTTCGCCATCGTGCCGCTGGCCGTCGGGACGCGCGTGCAGGACCAACACGCCCTCGGACATGAGACCGCGCACGCGGCAAATGCATTCGCCGATCCTTACCAGGTCCCCGACGCCAACTTCGGTTGGTCGGCGCGCGACGCCTGCTACTCCTACGGCAGCTTTGTGCTCGATGAGGACGAAGCGCTCGTCATCACGCACCGCCCGCCGTCGTGCAGGTTCTGGAACCTGGTCGTATGGAACCAGTTCATGGCCACGTTCGGCGCGGCCGACGCCCGTTGCTCGATAAACGGCCACGCCGCCGCGCTCAACAGCGACGGCACGGTGACCATCGTCCTGTCCCGCGGGATGACCGCCCACCCGAATTCGCTGACCACGCTGGACTATCCGCGCGGCAACCTCGCCTTCCGGTGGTTCCTGGCCGACGGGGTGCCGGAGCGTCCGGAGGTGCGACTCGTCAAGGCGACCGACGCGCCCACGGCCGTTCGCTGACGCCCCGGCCGCCGAGCGTGTGGCCCGGGTACGAAAACCCGTCGTTGATTTGTCCATATCCGCCACGGTCGGGGTTTAGCCGATCTCGCCGACCAGCTCGATGGCCCGGCCGAGCGTGCCAAGCTTCGCATCCAGCGTGTCGCCGGCCGGATACAGCCGCACGGTGCTCACGCCGGCGTCCCGCCACACGCTGAGCCGGGCGCGAACCATCTCCTCGGTGCCGATCAGCGTGGTGGCCAACACCATCTCGTCGGTGACCAGTGCGGCCGCGCCGTCGCGGTCGCCGCGCTGCCAGCGTTCGCGTACCTCGGCGGCGATCTCGGACCAGCCTTGGCGGCTGTAGGCCTGGTTGTAGTAGTTCGTGCTGGACGAGCCCATGCCGCCCAGGCTGAAGGCGAGCTCCTTTTTGCGGCCCGCGACCATGCCGCGCAACTCCTGCTCGTCGGCAGCGAAGGCGACTTCGGCGCCCTGGCAGATGTCGACGTCGGCGCGGGTGCGGCCGGCGGCGGCCAAGCCCTCGTCGAGGTGTGAGAAGTAGGCCTCGCCGGCACCCACCGGGACGAAGCTGGTGCCCAGCCACCCGTCGGCGGTCCGACCCGTCAACCGCAGCATCGCCGGTGAGAGCGCGGCAAGGTAGATCGGGATCGGGTGCTCGGGCCGGGTCGACAACCGCATCGGCACCCCTTCGCCGCCGGGCAGCGGAATGTGGAATTGCTTGCCGGAGTAGGACACTTTGCCGCCGGCGAAGACCTGCCGCACGATGTCGACCGTTTCGGAGATGCGCGCCAGGGGCCGGCTGAAGGAGACGCCGTGCAGGCCCTCGATCACCTGCGGGCCGGATGCGCCGAGCCCGAGGAGGAATCGTCCGCCCGACAGGTTGGACAGCGTGATGGCGGTCTGCGCGACCATGACCGGCGAGCGGACGCCCACCTGCAGGACACCGGAGCCCAGTAGGACCCGCTCGGTCCGCGCCGCGAGGTAGCCGAGCGCCGAGGGCGCGTCGGAGCCCCAGGCCTCGGCGACCCAGCACACGTCGAGGCCCAGTCGTTCCGCTTCGACGACGAAAGCGGCGGTTTCGCCCGCGGCGCTGGACAACTCGACCGTCGTCGCGGTGCGCATCAGCGCACCCCGTGTTCGGCCAGCCTCTTGATCGCCGCGAGTGTCTTGCCGATCGCGGCCTCGAACTCGCGCATCCGCACGAACACGATTTTCTGCTCCTTGTCGGGCATCGACTCGATGGCCACCGACAACCCCGAACGGCCCGGCCCCATCTGCATCCAGTAGCTCAGCGCGGTGCCGCCGTCGCGGGGCGTCAGCCTGAACCGCCACATCGCCGCGGGATTGTCGGGTTCGCCTACGGCCCAGGAGAATTCACGCGGTTCGTCGTATGCGACGATCTGGGAGGTGGTGCTCCATTGCCCGAACGCGTCGTGCTGGTTGTGTCCGACGAAGCGCGCGCCCACGCACGGGGCGTCGGCACCCTCGGCCCACTCGACGGCTTGCAACTCGTTGCTCAGGGTCGGCATCAGCTTGATGTCGGAAACCAGGCTCCACACCCGGGCCGGATCCGCATCGATCCACGTCGATGCCTCCACCGTCGGTTTGTCCGCATAGCGTGCGCCGGTCCACTCCACGCAGCCCATTGTCCCCCGCGCGCAAGGCCCGGTTTGCGCGTGGGGGACGTGGGCGACCGTCAGGCGGCCACGGGCACCGGATCGGCCGAGCGGTCGCCGGTAACCTTCCGCACCATGGAGTCGGGGAACGTCAGCCGAACGATCTTGCGGACGACCGTCCCGAACTGCCTCAGCAGCGGGCCGCGGTTGTAGGGGATGCCGTAGCGCTCACAGATCTCCTGCACCTCCGGCGCGATCTCGGCGTACCGGCGTGCCGGCATGTCCGGGAACAGGTGGTGCTCGATCTGGTGGGAGAGGTTGCCCGATAGCAGGTGAAAGAGCTTGCCGCCGGTCAGGTTTGCCGAACCGAGGACCTGCCGGAAGTACCACATGCCGCGCGACTCGTCCTTGGTCTCCTCGACGGTGAACTCCTGGGTGCCGTCGGGGAAATGGCCGCAGAAGATGATCATGTACGACCACACGTTGCGCATCAGGTTGGCCGACAGGTTGCCCGCGAAGACGAACGGCGCGAAGGGGCCGGCCAGCAGCGGGAAGGCCACGTAGTCCTTCAGCGTCTGCCGGCGAGTCTTCTTCCAGATCTCGCGCAGCACCTCGCGCTTGTCGGCGAATTCGATCTCACCCGCGCGGATGCGCTCGGTTTCCAGCTCGTGCAGCGCGACGCCGTACTGGAACAGCACCATCAGCAGGAAGGCGTAGAGCGGGTTGCCCAGGAAGTAGGGCTCCCAGCGCTGGTCTTCGCTCATCCGCAGGATGCCGTAGCCGATGTCGCGGTCCATCCCCACGATGTTGGTGTGGGTGTGGTGCATGTAGTTGTGCGAATGCCGCCACTGATCGGCCGGGCACGCGGTGTCCCACTCGAAGGACCGGCCGGAGATGGTCGGGTCACGCATCCAGTCGTATTGACCGTGCATGATGTTGTGGCCGATCTCCATGTTGTCCAGGATCTTGGACAAGCCGAGCATCGTGGTTCCCAGCAGCCAGGCGGGCGGCAGGAAGAGCAGCGCGCGCCCGCCGACCTCCAGCGCTCGCTGCGCTTTGATGACGCGGCGAATGTAGTCGGCGTCCTCGGCTCCCAGGCTGGCCATCACGCGCTCCCTGATGGCGTCCAGCTCGCGGCCGAATGCGTCGGCCTGTTCGGGGGTCAGGCTGATCTTGTTCTGTGTCATGGCTTTTCCTCTCGGAAATTTCTGGCGGCTAGAGCGATAGGTCGACATCGCCGACGGGGACGGACACGCAGATCTGCACGTCCTCGTCGGGTCCGGTGGACACGGCGCCGGTGATCAGGTTGCGCACCGTTCCGGCGGTCTTCCGTCGGGTGCAGGTGTGGCAGATGCCCATCCGGCAGCCGTTCTCGGGTGACAGGCCGGCGGATTCCGCCTGTTCCAGCAGCGAGCGTCCGTCGTCGACGACGTCAACCCCGCTGTCGGCGAAGGTGACCTTGCCGCCCGACGGGCTGGCGGGCGCCTCGAACGACGGCGGCACGAAGCTTTCGGTGTAGACGTTGTCGCAGTGGGCCCGTACGGCGTCGACCAAAGGCGTTGGGCCGCAGACGAACACCGCGTCGGGTGAGGCCATGGCGGCGTCCAGATGCGCGGCGCCGAACCGGCCTTCCAGATCGCCACCGCCGGATCGGGTGTAGCCGTGCAGCACGCGGACGCCGGGCAGGGTCGCCAGCTCGTCGCGGTAGCAGGCCTCGGCCGCGGTGCGTGCGTAGTGCACGAACGCGATCTCGCCCGGGTGATTCTCGGCGACCAGCGTGCGCAGCATCGCCATCACCGGAGTGATGCCGCTGCCACCGGAGACGAAGAGGATCCGGTTCGGTCGGTTTGCCGGCAACACGAAGTCGCCACCCACGCCCGTCAAGCCGAACACCATGCCGCGGCGGCCTTGCTCGTACAGGTAGTTGGAGACCAGGCCGCCGTCGTGCCGGCCGATGGTCAGCTCGAGATTGGCGGCTCCTTCGACATTGGCCGGGGAGTAGCAGCGGGTGTGCCGGCGACCGTCGATCTCGACGGCGAGGTTGACGTACTGGCCGGCTTGGACCGTCCAGGCGGAGGTGAAGCTTTCGTTCGGGGCCAGCGTGAGGGTGACGCTGCGCGCGGTGGTGCGGCGCACGTCGATCACCTTGGCGCGGGCCTGGCCCAGCGTCCAGGTCGGGTCCACCAGCTCGGTGTAACGGTCGACACCGTGCGGCCCGGTGAGCAGATCGAGGAGGTCGGAACCCAACACCCGCTTCCGAAGAGTTCGGGCGAGGGCCCGACTCGAAGTAGCTTGAGTGAACATATGTACACCGTGCAGCCGCACCACCCGGTCAGTCAAGGGTTTACTGCAGGTCTGTGGTAGGGTTCACACAGTGAACAGCCGTACTCCTAGCTCACGGGTGCGCGGTTCTGGTCGCGAGCGCGTGCGCGAAAGCCGGTCGCGTGAGGAGCGCAAGGAGGCGACCCGGCGCGCCATCATCGCCGCGGCCCTCAAGCTGCTGCAGGACCGCAGCTTTTCCAGCCTCAGCCTGCGGGAGGTGACCCGCGAGGTCGGGATCGTGCCTGCGGCGTTCTACCGCCACTTCGAGTCGATGGAGGCACTGGGGCTGGTCCTGATCGACGAATCATTCCGCAGCCTGCGCGATACCCTGCGTGAAGCCCGCGCCGGGAAGCTCGACCCGAACCGAGTCATCGAGTCATCGGTGGAGATACTGGTCGCCAGCGTCGCGCAGCGGCGCGAACATTGGCGGTTCATCGCGCGCGAACGCAACAGCGGGCTGAGCGTTTTGCGCTACGCCATCCGGACCGAGATCCGGTTGATCACCTCCGAGCTGGCGACCGACCTGGCCCGCTTTCCGCGGCTGCACGAGTGGACCACCGAGGACCTCAACGTCCTGGCGACCCTGTTCGTCAACGCGATGATCGTCATCGCCGAGGCGATCGAGGACGCGCAGAGCGCCGAGGCGCTCGAAGACATCCGGCGGATCGCCGTCAAGCAACTGCGGATGATCGCGATCGGCATCGCCGGCTGGAAGAGCACCCCTTAGCGGGCGCCCAGCCGCCGCATGCGCAGTGAACAGTCGGACACTGGCCGCATCACTCCGTCGTCTGGGTGATGTCCGGCGCCGCGTTCTCGTCGACGACCTCATACAGCGACTCACCGTCCTCGGGCGCTCCGTCGATCTGGCCCCGATGAGCGCGTCCGGGCGGACCGTCGGTCGGCACGCCCGCGCCCGGCATGTCGGGCGAGACGTCGGGTTCCTCCTCGGCGAGCCGGGCGTCCAGGGATTCCCCCTCGCGCTCTTCCCGCGCCGTCATGCCGAAGCGGTTGGCCTCGCTCCAGTCCTCGGGAGGGTCGACCACGATGTCACCGTCGTCGTTGTGGAGTTCGTCGGAGTCGGTGCCTTCGCTCGCGTTCAGGGTGTCGCCGGGCCCGCCCTCCTCGGGGAAGTCCGCGGGGTCGCCCTCGGCTTGCGGGTTTTCGCTCATGCGGGATCGGTTGCCCGCCGGGTAGGGGGGCTAAACGCTACCGCGGCGTGCGCCACATCGCCCACATGGTGGGACCACCGTCGGGCAACACCAACTCGCGGGTCACCGTGAAACCGAAACGTTCGTAGTACGGCACGTTTTCGGGCTTGCTCGATTCGAGATACGCCGGACAGTATTCGGCGTCGCAGCGGTCGAGCCGGGACCGCATCAGGGCCTGGCCGAAGCCTTGGCCGCGGACGGACGGGTCGCTCCCGATGGCGGCCAGATACCAGTGCGGCTCTTCGGGATGCGTGCGCTTCATCAATTCCTGCACGCCGCGGGCCCTCGTCGCGCGCATGCCGAACACGCGCAGGAAAGTCGGGGTCATCGCCAGTTCGCCCAGGCGCGTCTCCCGCCAACGGTTGGGCGGATCCCAGAGTGCCGCCGCGCCGATGCCCGGGCCGTCGCAGGCCACCTCGACGCCGCCACAGCCCAGATGATGGTGTCGCGTCATCGTGCCGAAGACCCGGTGCAAGTTCGCGGTGCGCGCCCTGTCGTCGGGCAGCAGCCAGGTCATCACCGGGTCGTCGTAAAAGGCACGCGCCAGGGTGCGCGACAGTTCGCGGACATCGGCCTTCCGCGCCGGGCGCGCCTGGGGGGTCACCCGAGTCAGGTTAGCGGTTACCCGCATCCGGGGTGTCATCGCAGAACCGGTGGGTACGTTGTTTCGATGACCGGCGTTTCGCGTCGCGCATTCGGGCGGGCGGCCGCCGGTGCGGGCATGCTCGGCGCCGCCGGGCTCGGTGCCGGCTGCGGGCGGCCGGGCACCGACCACGCCGCGCCCGGTTCCCCACCACCGCCCGCGGCCAGGCCGGTGGGTCTGGTGCTCTCGCACGAGCAGTTCCGCACCGAACAACTCGTGGCGCAGGCCCAGGCGGCCGAACAGGCCGGTTTTGCCCACGTCTGGGCCAGCGACCACATCCAGCCATGGCAGGACAACGAGGGCCATTCGATGTTCCCGTGGTTGACCCTGGCGCTGGTCGGCAACGCCACCAACCGCGTCTCGTTCGGTACCGGCGTGACCTGCCCCACCTACCGCTACCACCCGGCCGTGGTGGCCCAGGCCTTTGCCTCGCTGGCCATCCTGAATCCCGGACGGGTGTTCCTGGGAGTCGGGACCGGGGAACGGCTGAACGAACAGGCGAGCACCAACGCCTTCGGCAACTACACCGAGCGCCACGACCGGCTGGTCGAAGCGATCAGCCTGATCCGACAGTTGTGGAGCGGATCACGAATCTCGTTCGCCGGTCGGTACTTTCAGACCAACGCGTTGAAGCTTTACGACACGCCCGCCAGCCCCACGCCGATCTTCGTGGCGGCCAGCGGGCCCAAGAGTGCGACGATGGCCGGCCAATACGGCGACGGCTGGATCGGTCAGGCACGCGACGTCACGAATCCGGCGCTGCTGGCGGCGTTCGGCGCCGGCGCGCGCGCCGCAGGCCGCGACCCGGGCGGCATGGGCAAGCGGGCCGAGCTGTTCGCCGTCGTCGGCGACGCCGCAGAGGCCGCCGCCGCGGCAAATCTGTGGCGCTTCACCGCCGGCGCCGTCGACCAGCCGAATCCGGTCGAAATCCAGCGCGCCGCGCAGGCCAACCCCATCGACAAGGTGCTGGCGAACTGGACGGTCGGAACCGACGCGACACCCCACGTCAAGGCGGTGCAGGCGATCCTGGACGCGGGCGCCGTCCCGTTTTTGCACTTCCCGCAGGGCAATCCGCTGACGGCCATCGAGTTCTACCGCACCAACGTCTTGCCGAAGTTGCGCTAGTCCGACGTGGGACGGGCCTCGGGCTGAATGTAGACGGCGCGCACCGCGCGCAGCTCTCTCCCCCACCATCACTCGAAATTCGCCGCGGGCCAGCGCGTTTCAATGCCGTCGCCCCGGGTATCCGCAGGCCACTTCGAGTCATCAGCCCAACTGGAAGGCAAGGCATGGACGCAATCACTTTTCTTCGCCAGGACCACAAAAGCGTGCTCGGATTGTTCGAGACGCTCGACGGGGCGCCGTCGGGTTCGGGCGCCGAAGCGAGCGGCCTGGAGACCTTCGTGAACAATCTCATCATCGCGGAGTCCCAGCACGAAGCCATTGAGGAACAATTGTTTTGGCCGGCGGTGCGCGATGCGATCGGCGACGGAATCGTCGACAAGGCGATCGAGCAGGAGCAGGCCGGCAAGCAACTCTTGCAGCGGCTCGAGGACGGCAAGCCCGGCGAACCCGACTATCACGAAGCGCTGCAGGAGTTCGTCAAGGCCGGCCGCGAACACATCGCCTACGAGCAGGACGTGGTGTGGCCGCAGGTCGAGTTGGCGATCAGCCGCGAAGATCTGGAGAAGATCGGCGAAAAGCTGGAGCAGGCAAAGAAAATGGCCCCCACCCGCCCCCACGTTTGACTACG
>NZ_LZJA01000168.1:0-3615 GCF_001666785.1 Mycobacterium sp. E3305
AAACTGTGGATAGTCGGGATAGCTGAAGAGATAGCCGACGACTCGGCTCCAGCCATTCCCGGCCATCCGCGGGACCACCACCGCGGCCCACCCCACCGCCCCCGCGGCGCCGACGCGGCTGGCGCCGGTGGGTCCGGTCGCTGGCGTCGATCCTGGTGATCGGCTCGCTGCTGGCCGGGATCGCCGTCGTCTGTGGGGCCGTCTGGTTCGACAGCCGGCTGCACCGCGACGAGATTCTCACCGACTACCCCGGCGACCCGGACGGTCCGAGGGGACGCGGCCGGTGCGGGGGTCGATCGCCGTTCACCCGGTTAACGTACCGGCCGGTGCCTCCCGCGGTTCGACTACGAGCGGGCGTGCAGGCCGTTGATGAAGGGGCAGCCCATCAGCACCCGGATCGCCTGGCTCAGCCCGGTCATGTCGTCCACCGGCTTGTGGAACGGCAGGCGGACATCGTGGTCGCGGTCCGGGCCTTCGACGCGGAACCGCACGCCGTAGCGATCGAGCCCGAGCGGCCGCACCTGCCCGCGGCGCAAGGGCGCGGGCAGCCGGGACACCAGCCGCGCGACCACATCGGAGTGGGCGGTGTCCAGATGCCACAGCAGGTTCGATTCGACCTCGCAGAACGGGTCGGGACTCGCCGCGAGGAGATCTTCCACACTGACGGGCTCGGCGCCGGTGGCGTCGGTGACGACGACGGACGCAACCTCCAGGCGGAACAGCGTGTACCGCGACTCCTGCCCGTCCGACGGCGCACATCGCGGGGTGTCCACCTGAAGCAAGGCGGGGTGCGGCCACTCGGCGGCGATCAGGTCGACCGTCTCCGCGACCTCGGCCCGGTGAAATTCCCGGAGGCGTCCGCGCACCCAAACCAGCGATCGCACCGGTTCGCGCAGCGGCAGCGGCGCGTAATCCGTCAACTCCAGCAGGGCCTGGGCCCCGGCGACGCCGTCGTTCGTTCCGGGCAGGGCCAGCGCGAAGGACCCGTCGGGCAGCAGGTGATGGACCGGCGTCACGACCGGATCCTGGCGCGCCGGCACGGTCTCGAGGGCCAGCAGCGCGCCGCCGGCGCGGACGCACGCGCTGCGGATTCGTTCGGCGGTCGTCGGGGCGGGGCAGGCGGTCAGCGGTAACACCATTCTCCTTAAATTAGGTAAGCCTAAGTTAACTTAGAACGCAGGGCGCCGCAAGGGCGGTTTGGCGGCCCGCGCCGCTAGGGTTGTGGCGTGGTCCGCATCGCTTATCTCGGTCCGGAAGGGACCTTCACCGAGGCGGCGCTGTTGCAGATCACGGCGGCCGGTCTGATTCCCGACCGCCCCGGCGAGGTCCGGCGACTGCCCATCGACAGCACCGCCGCGGCGCTGGACACCGTCCGCGACGGCGGGGCGGAGTACGCCTGCGTCCCGATCGAGAACTCGATCGACGGGTCCGTGACGCCCACCCTCGACAGCCTGGCCATCGGCTCGCCCCTGCAGGTGTTCGCCGAAACCACCCTGGACGTCGCCTTCACCATCGTCATCCAACCGGGACGCACCGCCGCCGATGTGCGCACCCTGGCGGCGTTCTCCGTGGCCGCCGCGCAGGTGCGGCACTGGGTCGCCGCCCACCTGCCCGAGGCCGAGTTGCGGCCCGCCTACTCCAACGCCGACGCGGCGCGGCAGGTGGCCGAAGGCCAGGCCGACGCCGGGGTGACCTCGCCGCTGGCCGCCGCCCACTGGGGGCTGGCCGCATTGGCCGAGGGCGTGGTCGACGAACCCAACGCCCGCACGCGCTTCCTTCTGGTGGGCCTGCCCGGGCCGCCGCCGGCCCGCACCGGTGCCGACCGCACCGCGGTGGTGCTGCGCATCGACAACGCGCCGGGTGCGCTGCTCGGCGCGCTGACCGAATTCGGGATCCGCGGCATCGACCTGACCCGAATCGAATCGCGGCCGACCCGGACCTCGCTGGGCACCTACATGTTCTTCGCCGACTGTGTGGGCCACATCGACGACGACGCCGTCGCCGAGGCACTCAAAGCGCTGCACCGTCGTTGTGCCGATGTGAGGTACCTGGGATCTTGGCCGACCGGCTCGCCCGCCGGGGTGCTGCCGCCGCCGGCCGACGAGGCGGCGCGCTGGCTGGCGCGGCTACGCGAAGGAAAACCCGAAACCGCGGCCGGGGGAATGGAGCTATGACCGGGCGGCTGGTGCTACTGCGACACGGCCAGTCCTACAGCAACGTCGAACGCAGGCTGGACACCCGGCCGCCCGGGGCGGAGCTGACGCCGCTGGGCCGCGACCAGGCCCGTGCCTTCGCGCGCGGTGCGGACCGGCCGGCGTTGCTGGCCCACTCGGTTGCGATCCGCGCGTCGCAGACCGCGGGGGTGATCGGCGGCGAACTCGAGATGGCGCCCATCGAGGTGCCCGGCGTGCACGAGGTCCAGGTGGGTGGCCTGGAAAACCGCAGCGACGACGATGCCGTCGCCGAATTCAACGCGATCTACGAGCGGTGGCATCACGGCGACCTCGACATCCCGCTGCCCGGCGGGGAAACCGGCAACGACGTGTTGGACCGCTACGTGCCGGTGCTCACCGAACTGCGCCTGCGCTACCTCGACGACCGCGACTGGGCCGGCGACATCGTCGTCGTCAGCCATGGCGCGGCGATCCGGCTGGCGGCGGCCGTGCTGGCCGGCGTGGACGCCGGCTTCGCGCTGGACCACCACCTCGACAACGCCGAATCGGTGGTCTTGGCACCCATCACCGACGGCCGGTGGAGCTGCGTGCGCTGGGGGACCCTGACGCCACCGTTCTACCCCGAGGCGGATGCGACCCCCGTCGCCGACGCGGTGCACTCGAGCACCGACCCGATGGGCTGAGGGCCGGTCAGACAGCCAGCGCGACGGCCTCGGAGCATCCGCAGCCGATGGCATCGCAGTCGACGACGAACGCGTGCGGCAACAGCTCGGGGCTGAAGCAATCCGGCTCCGTGCATTCGGAGCGGCGCAGTGAATGGCGAATGATGGTGCCGTGACAGTGATCCAAGCCTGCCCGGCAGTCGCGGCAGTCAGCACTCATAACCCGTTCATAGCACCGGCGGCGGACAAATCCGGGATGCCGCGCCCATAGAACGGGCCGACGTTCGTCAGGCCCAGCCCAATTCCTCCAGCCGCTCGTCGTCGATGCCGAAGTGGTGGGCGATCTCGTGGATCACCGTGATCGCGACCTCCTGGACGACGTCGTCGTCGGATTCGCAGACGTCCAGCAGCGCCTCGCGGTAAATCGTGATGGCGTCGGGCAGGGATCCGGCGTAGTCGGAGTCACGCTCGGTCAGCGCGACCCCTTCGTACAACCCGAGGAGTTCGCCGTCGTCGGGGTGGCGGTCCTCGACCAGCACGACGATGTTGTCCATTGCCGCCGCCAGCTCGGGCGGGATCAGGTCGAGCGCGTCGGCGACCATTTCCTCGAACCGTTGCGGATCCATCCGCACGGGCACTCGGCTAGCCCCCGGCGGGCGGCGCGGCGGGTGCCTCCGGCGGGGGGTTGGCCGGCGGGGGTGGCGCCCCAGGCGCCCGAGACCAACTCGCCGGCCCCCCAGGCGCCACCACCCGCGGACGCCGGAGCGCCGCCGCAGGGT
>NZ_LZJA01000169.1:0-24853 GCF_001666785.1 Mycobacterium sp. E3305
GGTGTCCGGCCCGGCCGGGGTGGGCAAGGTGACGCTGGTGCGCGCGGTGTGCGACGGCCGCAGGCTGGTCAAGCTGGACGGTCCCGAGGTGGGCGCGCTGACGCCGGAGGACCGGCTCAAGACCGTGAGCTCGGCGGTGCAGGCCGTCCGCGACGGCGGCGGCGTCCTGCTGATCACCGACGTCGACGCCCTGCTGCCGGCCACCCCCGAGCCGGTGGCCGCCCTGATCCTGGGCGAGCTGCGCACCGCCGTGGCGACCGAGGGCGTCGCGTTGATCGCCACCTCCGCGCGGCCCGACCAGCTCGACGCGCGGCTGCGGGCGCCGGACCTGTGCGACCGGGAGCTCAGCCTCCCGCTGCCCGACGCCGGCACCCGCAAGGCGCTGCTGGAGTCGCTGCTGAAATCCGTGCCCGCGGGCACCCTCGACCTCGACGAGATCGCCGCGCGGACACCGGGTTTCGTGGTCGCCGACCTGGCCGCGCTGCTGCGGGAGGCCGCGCTGCGGGCGGCCGCACGCGCCAGCACCGACGGGCGCCCGCCCGAGCTGAACCAGGAGGACCTGGTCGGCGCGCTGACCGTCATCCGGCCGCTGTCCCGGTCGGCCAGCGAGGAAGTGACCGTCGGCAACGTCACCCTCAACGACGTCGGCGACATGACCGAGGCCCGGCAGGCGCTGACCGAGGCCGTGCTGTGGCCGCTGCAGCACCCCGACACCTTCGCCCGCCTGGGCGTCGAACCGCCCCGCGGCGTGCTGCTGTACGGGCCACCCGGCTGCGGCAAGACCTTCGTCGTGCGCGCGCTGGCCAGCACCGGGCAGCTGTCCGTGCATTCCGTCAAGGGCTCCGAACTGATGGACAAGTGGGTGGGCAGCTCGGAAAAGGCCGTCCGCGAACTGTTTCGGCGCGCCCGCGACTCCGCCCCGTCGCTGGTGTTCCTCGACGAGATCGACGCGCTCGCGCCCCGGCGCGGGCAGAGCTTCGACTCGGGCGTGACCGACCGGGTGGTGGCCGCGCTGCTGACCGAGCTCGACGGCGTCAACCCGCTGCGCGACGTCGTCGTGCTGGGCGCCACCAACCGGCCGGACCTGATCGACCCGGCGCTGCTGCGCCCGGGCCGGCTGGAGCGGCACGTCTTCATCGAGCCGCCCGACGCCGCCGCCCGCCGCGAAATCCTGCGCACCGCGGGCAAATCCGTCCCGCTGAGCGACGACGTCGACCTCGACGAGGTGGCCGGCGGGCTCGACGGTTACAGCGCCGCCGACTGCGTGGCGCTGCTGCGCGAGGCGGCGCTGACCGCGATGCGGCGCTCGATCGACGCCACCGACGTGACGGCCGCCGACATCGCAGCGGCGCGCCAAATCGTGCGCCCCTCACTGGATCCCGCGCAGGTGCAGGCGTTACGGGCGTTCGCCGAAGCTCCGTAGCACCGCCAACGCCGACACCGCGACGTCGTCCTCGAGCCAGCGCGGCATCGGATCGTCGTAGGCGTGGCGGCGGACCACGGCATAGGGCAGGTCCGCGACCGCCCGCGCGACGGCGTCGACGGACCGGGGCCTGTTGTTTCCGTACAGCTGCCGGGCCAACACCGCGATCCGCTCGGTCAGCGGCGCGTTCATCGCGGCCAGCGTCCGCTGGAACGCCGCGTCGGGCTCGTCGTCGAGCAGGTCGCCGGGCCGGATCGTCAGCAGCAGCCGGGCGTCGTCGGGCAGCTCGCGCGCGAAGCCGACGGCGGACACGGCCATCGCGACGGCGGTGTCCGCCGGCGTCTCACCGTCCGCGGCCAGGGCGCGCGCCTGGAAGCGTTCCAGCGCGCGCAGCCACGCCGCGGTCAGGATGCCGTCGCGGTTGCCGAACCGGTGATACAGGGTGCCCGCGGGCGCGCCGCTGGCCTTCGCGATCGCCGCGACGCTGGCCGCCCGCGGCCCGCCGTCGAGCACCAGCGCCCGGGCGGCGTCGAGGATCACATCGGTTTCATGCTTCCGCGGAGGCGCCACGATCTAGTATGGTCCTTCTATATGGAACGATTACCCTATATCGATGAGCATGCCATAACCGTGGACGCGGGGCGCGCGGACACGTGGTCCGCGCTGCTGCGGGTGATGTGCCGGGATCCCGGCGACCCGTCAACCGTGCCAATCGGTTTCGTCCTCGACGAGACACGGCCGCCGGAGCGGTTCGCGCTGAAGGGCCGGCACCCGTTCGCGGTGTATCGGTGGGTGTTCGAGCTGGAGCCGCTGGCCGGCGACCGCACCCGCGTGCGCGCCACCACGTGGGCGGCCTTCCCCGGCCTGCACGGACGGATGTATCGCGGCCTCGTCATCGGCACCGGCGGTCATGCGGCGGTGACCCGCGCGACGCTGAACCGCGTTGCGGCTGCGGTGCTTAACGAGCGGTCCAGCGCGACCGCATCCGACTACACCGACGTCTTCGAGGCCGCGATCCAGCCCGGCGACACGCGCTCGGCCGAGCAGATGTTCCGCGACGCGCTGGGCCGGGAAGCAGACGGAGGCGCCGTGCGGTGGCTCCACCGCCACGTCTTGAGATTCAACCTCGCGACGCATCCGTCGCCCGATCACCCCATCGGCTGGTCGGTCGCCCGCTCGGATCACGACGAGTTCGTCCTTACGGCGAGCGGGCCGCTGATGCGGGGCGAACTGGCGCTGCGACGCCAGGACGGCCTGCGGGCCACACTCACCACTCGCGTGCACTACCGCCGCAAGACCGCCGCCCGGACGGTCTGGGCCGTCGTTGGTCCCCTGCATAGGGCCATCGCACCGCAGCTGGTGCAACGGGCCACCCGCGACGGCGGACGACGGGCGCACGCACACCACAGCTGATCCGCAGTCGGCTTGTAACCCCGTCGTATACATCTTCTCGAAGACGGTTGCCGGATCACGGGATTCGGCGGCCGTCGAGGAGGAATCAGATGAACGACGACGGCGGCCGCACCGTGAGACCGACATGATTGCATTGCAGCCATCTCCCGCGGTCGCTGTCGCCGCGCCCACGGCCCGGGGTGGGCTGCAACGATTTCGAAACGTCGCCCCAACCAGCCGGGTCATGGTCGTGGCAACCATGGTCTCGATGGTCGCCTTCCTCGACACGACGGTGGTGAACCTGGCGCTGCCGGCCACCGCGCGCGACCTCGGCGGCGGGCTCTGCCTGCAGCAGTGGATCGTCGACGGTTATCTGCTGGCGCAGGCGGCCACGATCCTGCCCGGCGGCTCCCTGTCCGACCTGTTCGGGCGGGTGCCGGTGATCCGCCTGGGACTGGTGGCCTTCGGGACGGGTTCGGTGCTCGCGGCCGGCGCCCCCACGCCGGTGATGCTGATCGCCGGGCGCATCGTCCAGGGTCTCGGCGCCGCGTTTCTGGTGCCCGGGTCGCTTGCGTTGATCAATTCGACGTTCGATCGCGGGGAGCGCGCGACGGCCATCGGCACCTGGACCGCGTGGACGGGCACGGCGTTCGCGCTCGGCCCGCTGCTGGGCGGCCTTGCGGTCGACTTGCTGAGTTGGCGATGGATCTACGTCCTGTCGGCCGTTCCGATGGTCATCGGTTTCGCGTTGACATTCTGGCTGCACCCGATGCCGCGGCCGGCCCAGCGCGTCCGCGTCGACGTCACCGGTGCGGTCCTGTCGGCCGTGGGGCTGGCCGCCACGGTGTATGCCCTGATCGAATCGCGCGAGCACGGCTGGTCCGATCCCCGCGTCGCCGCCTCGCTGTGTGTGGGCGTCGCCGCGCTGGTCGCGTTTGCGGCGTGGCAGCGCCGCGCCCCGCACCCCCTGGTGCCGCTCGGGCTGTTCCGGATTCGCAATTTCGCGGGTGCCAATGTGACCACCGGCTTCGTCTACGGCGCCATCACGATGGGCGCGCTGGCGGTCGCTCTGTACACGCAGGAGGTCGCCGGTTATTGCGCGACCGTCGCGGGATTGGCCACGCTACCCACGCCGATCATCTCGTTCCTGTTCGCTAAGCGCGTCGGCAGGCTCGCCGCACGCATCGGGCCTCGGATCTGTTTGACGACGGGCCCGCTGCTGGCCGGGTTGGGGCTGCTGCTCATCCGTCCCGGTCACGGGTTCAACATCGTCACGCACCTGCTGCCCGGGACGATCGTGGTGGCCGTCGGTTCGGTGCTCACCCTGACGCCGCTGGCCGCGGTGAATCTGTCCTCGGTCGACGCGGCCCGCAGCGGGGTCGCGGCGGCGCTGCAAAACGCCGTGGGCAGGACGTCGGCGCTGGGTTCCGTTGCCTGCGTGGGCCTGATCGCGGCCGGCACGCTGACGGACGCCAGCTTCGCGCGGCTGCTGCACGTCGCCGCCGGCCTGTACTTCGTCGGCGCGCTGGTGGCCGGTCTCTTGGTCACCGGCCGCATCCATCCCGTCGAAGAGGTCCCCCGCAAAGTCGCCGTCGGCGTGGCCTGACCGCATACACTCTGGCCGCATGACCGAACGCCGCACCGCCGTCGATGTCGTCAAGGGAATCGACCTGTCCGGCAAGACATGTGTGATCACCGGTGCGTCGACCGGGCTGGGCCGCGAGTCGGCCCGAGCGTTGGCCGCCGCCGGCGCGCACGTCGTCCTGGCGGCGCGCAACCATGCCGCCCTGGCCGAAACGGTCGGATGGATAGCGCAGGACCTACCCGGCGCGCGTACCTCGACCGTGCATCTCGACCTGACCGCGCTGTCGAGCGTTCGCGCGGCGGCCGCGGCGATCACCGACATCGCGCCGGCGATCCACGTCTTGATGAACAACGCCGGGGTCATGTTCACCCCGTTCGGGCGGACGGCGGACGGGTTCGAAACCCAGATCGGGACAAACCATTTCGGCCATTTCGAGCTCACCCGGCTACTGACGCGTCCGTTGGCCGCCGCACAGGGCGCCCGGCTGGTCGTGCTGTCCTCCGGCGGGCACATCATGGGCGACGTCGACTTCGACGATCCCAACTGGGAGCGCCGCGACTACGACAAGTTCGTCGCCTACGGCGCGTCCAAGACGGCCAACATCCTGTACGCCAGGGAGGCCGACCGCCGCCTGCGCGACGCGGGCATTCGCGCCTTCGCCGTCCATCCCGGCACCGTGGCCACCTCGCTGGCGCGCTACATGTCCCACGAGGATTTCTCCAACCTCCGCAGGCTCGTCGCCGCCAACAGCGCGGCGCGCGGCGAACCGAGCGACGGCCGTCTCGACTTCCTCACACCGGATCGGGGTGCGGCCACGCAGGTCTGGGCCGCGGTCAGCCCGCAGCTCGCCGGCCGGGGCGGGCTGTACCTGGAAGACTGCCGGATCAGCGACGGGCTCGCCCCCCACGCGCGCGACGACCAACGCGCGGCTGACTGGTGGGCCCTCTCCGAGCGGTTGTGCGCGATCTAGTAGCACAGCCCGACGATGCGGGATTACCGGCTCGGCGGCAGCGGCTCCCACTCGCTCGCGAGCCGCGCGGTGAAGGACGGCGGCCGGCGCTCGAGGAAAGCGGCGACCCCTTCGCGCGCGTCGGCGGTGCCCATCACCCGTTGGTGCAGCCGGGTTTCCAGAGCCGCGACCTGGCGCGGGGTGTAGCCGTTGATCGCGGTGTCCCACAGCAGCCGCTTGCACAGCGCCGCCGACATCGGCGCCACGTTGACCGCGATGTCGCGGGCCACCGCCACCGCGTGGTCGAGCACTTGGTCGGCGGGCAGCGCCCGGTTTGCGATGCCGAGCGTCACCGCCTCGGCCCCGCCGAAGGTCCGCCCCGTCAGCAGGATGTCCGCGGCCACCCCCAACGTGGTCAGCTGCGCAAGCGTCCAGTGCGCCATGCAGTCGGGGAGCACTCCCCGACGGACCTGCACCACACCGTATTTCGCGTCACCGGCGACGATGCGCAGGTCCGCCTGCAGGGCGATGGTCAGCCCGATGCCGATCGCGTGGCCGTTGACGGCGGCGATCACCGGCTTGCGCAACTCGAACGCGGCCGGGGTGATCGGTGACGCCGAGAATTTCTCGCCCGGGGCGTCGAAAGGGCTTGTCTCGCCGGAGAAATCCGCCCCGGCACAGAATGCGCGCCCGGCCCCGGTCACGACGATGGCCCGGACGTCGTCGTCACCGTCGCAGTCGGAGTAGGCCCGGCCCAGCAGCGCGCCCATCTCGGCGGTGTAGGCGTTGAGGCGCTCGGGCCGATTCAACGTGAGCACCGCCACGCCCGCGTCGACGTCGACGGTGAGGTCGGAACTCATCGCAGCGCCGGCGTGCGGTGCAGGGCGCCGATCAGGTCCGCGACGTCCGCGGCGGCCGGCGAGTAACCCGGGAAATAGCAGCACACCTCGGCGGCGCGCTCTCCGAACCGGGCGGCGATCTGCCGTGCGCACTCCTCGGGCGTGCCGACGATCCCGATCCGGGCCACCATCTCGTCGCCGACGAGCCGGCGCATTTCGGGGAAGCGGGCCTGTTTGGACAGGGCATTCAGCTCGGGCTGGACGTCGGCCCAGCCCTCGGCCTCCAGCACGGGCAGGTAGGCCGGCGTCGAGCCGTAGAAGGAGATCAGCGACGCCACACCGTCGATCGCGGCGGCCAGGCCCGCCTCGTCGCGGCCGACGGCGACCATGGCCTGCACGACGATCTCGAAGTCCTCGGCGGATCGCTTGGAGCGCCGCAGGCCCTCGTCCACGGCGGGGAGGGTGCGTTCGGCGAAGTGGCGGGCGCTGTTGAACGGCATCACCAGCAGCCCGTCAGCCACCTCGGCGGCGGTGCGCGTCATCACCGGGCCCAGCGCCCCCAGCAGCACCGGCGGCGGCCCGAACGGGTTGGGCCCGGGATTGAAGTTGGGCGCCATGATGGTGTGGGTGAAGAATTCGCCGCGAAAGTCCAAGCGGGCGCGGCCTTCCCAGGCCGCGAAGATCGCCTTAATCGCCGAGACGGTTTCGGCCATCCGGGCCGCGGGCCGCTCCCACCTACTGCCGTAACGCTTTTCGATGTGGGCCTTCACCTGCGAGCCGAGGCCGAGCCGGAACCGCCCGCCGCTGTAGAGCTGCAGGTCGTAGGCGGCGTGCGCCAGGTGCAGCGGGCTGCGGGGCGGCGCGATCGCCACGTTCGTCATCAGGTCCAGTCCGGTGGTGCCGGCGGCGAGGATCAGCGGGAAGAACACGTCGTGCTGGCCCTCGAAGGTGAACAGGCCGTCGGCTCCGGTCGCGGCGATCTCGGCGGCGCTCGCCGCCGCGTCCACCGGTGAGCCGTCGACCTGCAGATGTACCTTCATCTACTCCCCTGTCGCGTCATTCGGAAAGCTGGAACTCCACCACCTCGGCGAGCGCGTCGACCGCCTCGCGCAGCGCCGCCAATCGCTCGGAGGCCGACGGCGCCGACAGCACCGTGTAGAGGTCGGCCGTGCCGATGGGGATACGAGAGGCCAACGCGTACAGGCGTTGTCCGGGATCGCCGGCCGAGTCCTCGCCCAGCAGCGCCGCGCGGTCGGGCAGCGCCACGTCGCGCGCGTCGGCGATCCGCTCGAACAGCGCCATCACCCTGTCCTCGACCTCGACCAGCTGGGCGGCCGTGACCGGATCGCCCGGCTCGTCGGGCCACGCGGTCACGGTCGCCCGCGGGTAGGGGTCGTCGGGCAACCACTCGGAGACCCGGATCCGTTCGCCGGTCCGGCACTGCATGGAGTACCGCCCGCCACCGTGGTCGACGCATTCGGTGATCTCGGCCAACACCCCGACGTCGTAACGCACCTCGCCGCCGCCGACCTCGCGTCCCCGCGAGATCAGCACTACACCGAACGGGTCGCCGGTGTCCAGGCAGTGCCGGACCAGCGCGCCGTAGCGCGGCTCGAAGATCCGCAACGGCAGGTTTTGGTCGGGCAGCAGCGCCGACTCCAGCGGGAACATCGCCAACTCCATCAGATCTCCAGCTCGGCCACCAGCGCGTCGACCACCGCCCGCAGGTCGCCATCGTGTTCCTCGGCCACCCGGCGTTGCCGTTGATAAGAGGCGCCCACCCTGGGGATCTCGGCCACCGCCGCCAGCTCGTCGACGCAGTCCAACGATTTCGCCACGGGCTCAAGCCGATTCAGCACGTCGTCGAGGTCCTCGGTGACGAGCCGCTCGTTGCTGTCGGCGTCCTGGATGATGATGGCGTCCAGCCCGTAGCGGGCCGCGCGCCACTTGTTCTCCTGGTTGTGCCACGGCGGCATGGTCGGCAACGTCTCGTCGGCTTCCAGCCTGCGGTCCAGGTCCACCACCAGGCAGTGCGTCAGCGCCACCAACGCGCCCAGCTCCCGCAGGTTGGACACGCCGTCACAGATCCGTACCTCGAGGGTGCCCAGGTGCGGCGAAGGCCTGATGTCCCAACGGACTTCGTCGACGTGATCGATGATGCCGGTCTTCTTCTGGTCGTAGACGAACCCCTCGAACTCCGGCCAGGTCTGGAACTGGAACGGCAGGCCGGCGGTGGGCAACTGCTGGAACATCATCGCGCGGTTGCTGGCGTACCCGGTGTCCACCCCGGTCCACCACGGTGAGGACGCCGACAGCGCCAGCAGGTGCGGGTAGTACTTCAGCAGGGACGTCATGATCGGCATCACCTTGTGCGCCGAGGAGATTCCGACGTGCACGTGCACGCCCCAGATCAGCATCTGCCTGCCCCACCACTGCGTGCGCTTGATCAGTTCGGCGTAGCGGGGCGCGTCGGTGAGCTTCTGGGTGGACCACTGCGCGAACGGGTGGGCGCCGGCGCTGAAGAGTTCGATGCCCCGGTCGCGGACGATCCGCTGCGCGGGCCCGAGGGTTTCCCGCAGATCCTCCATGGCCTCGCCGGTGGACCTGCAGACGCCGCTGACGACCTCGACCGTGTTGCGCAGCAATTCCTTGTGTACGCGCGGGTTTTCGCCGATCTCGGCGATCACCGCGGTGGCCTCGTTGCTCAGGTCGCGGGTCTGCGCGTCGACGAGCGCGAACTCCCACTCCACGCCGAGGGTCGGCCTCGGTGACCGGGCGAAATCGATGCGCGCGTGGGCCCTGTTAGCCGGCACCGATCACACCGCACGCGACCCGCTTGCCGGCGTCACCGGTGCTCATCGTCATCTGGTCGGGGCCCGGGGTGCCGTTGGCCTGGTTGTACCGCTCCGGCGGGATGTTGGCGAAGTTGTCGGCGCCGGCGTGGATGATGATCGCCGTCTTCTGGCCGCTGAGCAGGTCGTCCATGGCGAAGGCGTCCGTCGTGGTCATCAGCATCCCGGACCCGTCCTTGCGCACCTGGAGCGAGGTGAGGTCACCGCTGGCGGGCTCGGCGGCGTGCCCGGGCGTCTGGAAGTGCCCGCCGGCGGACAGGAAATCGCCCGGCGCGCCACCGGTCGGGGCGACGGAGTTGGGCTCGCACTTGCCGACCTTGTGGATGTGCACCCCGTGGAAGCCGGGCGAGAGCACCCCGTTGGCGGTCGTCTCGATGGTGACCGTGGCGTAGCCGTTGTTGAACTGGAACGAGGCGGTCGCGACCTGGGTGCCGTCGGGCGCCTTCAGGTGGGTGACGATGCTCGGCCCCGACGGCGCGGCGACGGGCCCGCCCTCCGGCGTGCCGGTTCCCGACGGCGCCGGCGAACCGGTCCACACCGCCGGCGTGGTGCCCGGGGACGTCGAGGCGTGCTGGGGCGACGAGCACGCGCCGAGCAGCGCGACCGAAGTTGCTGCGGAGAGCGCGGAAATGGTGACGGCGGCAGTGCGGTAACCAGCGAGCTGAGGCATAGCGGAAGCCTAGCCGCTGACGGGTCAACCCGTAACGAGGACGATGACCCCGGGCGGTTGCCCGGTCAGCGCCGGGATGCGCGGTTCGACGGGCGCGCCCAGGATTTTGCCGACCGCGTCCGCGGTGGCGTGCTCGTCGTCGGCGTCGGTGTAATACACCGTGGTGGCCGAGACGTCGGGCACGGTCAGGTTGTCGACTTTGGTCACGTTGAAACCGCCGGCCGTGAGCTGATCCTTGGTGCGCGACGCGACGCCCTCTTTTGTCGAGATGTTGTACACCTGCACCTCGGACCGGTTGGCCGCGGGCTTAGTGCTGGTCGGCGTGGCCGACGTGCTGGTGGCGGACGACGTGGACACCGCCGAGGCCGAGTCGTCCTCGGAGCTGCCGGACGACCCCAGCGCCTGCCAGCCGAGCAGCAGGAATACGACCCCCAGGAACAACAGCACCATCACCATCGCCCGCAGGGGCAGCCCCGTGGAGTCGGGGACTCGCTCTTTCATCGAGCCCACTGTAGCGAGTCAGGTCACCTCGAAGCCGAGGCGCCGCGCCGCCCGCGCCTTCTGCCGGCTGGCCCGCAGCCGCCGCAACCGCTTCACCAGCATCGGGTCGGCGGCCAGCGCCTCCGGCCGATCGACGAGCGCGTTGAGCACCTGGTAGTAGCGCGTCGCCGACATCGAAAACAGCTCTTTGATCGCTTCCTCTTTTACGCCCGCGAATTTCCACCACTGACGTTCGAAGGCGAGGATGTCGTGTTCGCGGCGGGTGAGGCCATCTGCGATCTCGGCATCGTCCCCCGATCGATTTGCCCGCGCCATGGCGCTGTCCATATAGCTTCCCCTGGACCCTTCCGGCGATTCTCGGCTGCTGTAGATGACTTGACTTACCTGAGGGCGTGTTTCGGCGAATATTGAATCACGGCGCAAACCCTCAAGCCGTCATCCAGACCCGCGAGTCGGCCGATTGGCTCAGATTGCCCGGAGAACACGGCCGGCTTCCGCCCGTGCGGGCGTGCGGTAGCTTAGCCGACCATGGCAGTCGTACCGATCCGGATCGTCGGGGATCCGGTCTTGCACACCCCGACGCAGCCGGTGCCGGTCGGCGCCGACGGATCGCTGCCGCCGGACCTGGCGGAGCTGATCGCCAACATGTACGACACCATGGATGCCGCACACGGAGTCGGCCTGGCCGCCAACCAGATCGGCGTCGGGTTGCGCGTCTTCGTCTACGACTGCGCCGACGACCGGGGCCGGACCGACCGGCGCCGCGGCGTGGTCGTCAACCCGGTGCTGGAAACCTCCGAGATCCCGGAGACGATGCCCGATCCGGACAACGACGACGAGGGCTGCCTCTCGGTCCCCGGCGAGTCGTTTCCCACCGGCCGCGCCAGCTGGGCGCGCGTCACCGGCCTCGACGCCGACGGCAAGGCCGTCGAGCTCGAGGGCACCGGCCTGTTCGCGCGCATGCTGCAGCACGAGACGGGGCACCTGGATGGCTTCCTGTACCTGGATCGGCTGATCGGTCGCCACGCCCGCAGCGCGAAGCGCGCCGTCAAGTCGCACGGCTGGGGCGTTCCCGGGCTGTCGTGGCTGCCGGGCGAGGGGCCGGACCCCTTCGGTCACTGATGTTCTCGTGGCCGGAGTTGGGCACGCGGGTGACGCTGCGCTACCGGCGGCCCCCGGGCTCGGTCCCGCCCCTGACCGACGCCGTGGGCCACCTGCTGGCGGTCGACCCGGTGGTGCGGGTGCGGACCAAGACGGGCGCGGTCACCGAGGTGTTGCCCGACGACGTGGTCGCGCTGCGGGTGCTGACCGACGCCCCGGTGCGCACCTCCGAAATCCGGGCGCTGGAGCGCGCGGCCGCCGACGCGTCGCCCGGCGTGGAACGCGCGTGGCTCGATGGCTGGCTGCTGCGGGCCGGGGAACACGTGGATTTCGCTGTGCCGCTGGATGTTTCGGCCCGAGCAAGCGCCATGGCGGCGATCGCGGACTGGTATGAGCGCCGCGGCATGACGGCGCGCCTGGCGATACCCGATCGCTTGCTGCCGCTGCCGCCGGGGCTGAGCGCCGAACGCACGGAACGCGTCTTGGTGCGTGACGTCTCGGCGCCGGCGCGGCACGGCACGCGCTGGGTGGGCCTGCCGGCGGCCGGCGACGACCCGGCCACCTACGAAGCGCAGTTGGCCCTGGCCGCGGCGCGCGGCGCGACCCGGGCCTATCTGGTCGTTGCGGACGATGACACCGGCATGCTGCGACTGGCCGACGCGCTGGGCTTCCGGGCGCACCACAGCCGCCGCTACTTTCCGGCCCGCTCCCCCGCCTGGGATACCGTCTAGCGATGCATGATGGCGGCGACCCGCAGCGCCCGGCTTCGCCGCCCTTGCGATCGCCGCAGATTGATGGCGGCGACCCGCAGCGCCCGGCTTCGCCGCCCTTGCGATCGCCGCTGCGGCTGGCCACCTGGAACGTGAACTCGATTCGCAGTCGCCTGCCCCGCGTCCTCGACTGGCTGGCGCGCGCCGACGTCGACGTGCTGGCCATGCAGGAGACCAAATGTTCCGACAGCCAATTTCCCACGCTGCCGTTTTTCGAACTCGGCTACGAGGTGGCGCATGTCGGCTTCAATCAGTGGAACGGCGTGGCGATCGCCTCGCGGGTGGGCCTCGACGACGTGCAGATCGGATTCGACGGTCAGCCCACCTGGAGCAGCAAACCGGAGGTGGCCGCGACGGCCGAAGCCCGCGCGCTGGGCGCCACCTGCGATGGCGTCCGGGTCTGGAGCCTGTATGTGCCCAACGGCCGCGCGCTGGGCGACCCGCACTACAGCTACAAGCTGGAATGGCTTGCCGCGCTGCGTGATACGGCGGCGGGATGGTTGCGTGACGACCCCACCGCGCAGATCGCGCTGGCCGGCGACTGGAACATCGCCCCGACCGACGACGACGTCTGGAGCACCGAATACTACGTCGGCGCCACCCACGTCTCCGAGCCGGAGCGCCGGGCGTTCGGCGCCATCGTCGAAGCCCAATTCACCGACGTGGTAAGGCCTTTCACGCCCGGTCCGGGGGTCTACACGTACTGGGACTACACCCAGCTCCGGTTTCCGAAACGGCAAGGCATGCGCATCGACTTCATCCTGGCCTCACCGGAATTGGCCACCCGCGTGACGGACGCCCAGATCGTGCGCGACGAGCGCAAGGGAAAGGCCGCCAGCGATCACGCACCGGTGCAAATCGACATAAGGCGAGGCTAAATCGCGTTGAACTCGTTCGCGCCGCGCCCATAACCAGGTTAAGCTCAGGCAAATTAAATGCGACTGCTCGTTGTCTGCGCGTTTGCAAGGTGGCAGGCTTTGATTTTGTTAGAACCGACGAACAGTGTTTTTTTGCCGTTAACGACGCGTTCAGCGGGTATAGCTCACCGGTGACGCGCGTTCGCGGCAAGGGCAGGAAAGCCAAGGAGTAATGATGAGTGTCATCGGCGGGGCAGTCCGAGGGGTGGGTCAAGCGGTGAATCGCGCGGCAAGCGCGACGACCGCGGCCGCCGGCGCCGTGGGTGGCGCGGCGGTGAACGGAGTCATCGGCGGCGTCACCGGGGCCGCCGAGGGCATCAAAAAGGGAATGAGCAGCGGCAGCCACTCGACGCCCGCGGCCGCGGTGGCCATCGGCGCGCTCGGCGTCGCGGGGCTGGTCGAGTGGCCGGTGCTGTTGGCGGTGGGCGGCGGTGCCCTGTTGCTGCAACGGCTGAGCCACCGGAACGGATCGGGCAACCCGGCGCCCAAGGCCAGCCTCAAGGCCGTGCCCGCGGAACCGGCGGAGCAGAAATCGGCGCCGCAGAAGGCGGCGCCACAGAAGGCGGCCGGCAAGTCGACGGCCAAGAAGGCGGCCGGGCGCCGGGCGGGCGGCACCGCGCTGCGTAGCACCAACTAACGGGACCGTTCGAAGCCGCTTTGAGCATTGCGACAGCGATACAACGATCTATGCCGTTGCGCGCCGTCGCGACGGGCATCCAGGCCACCACCTCGCTCGTCGAGGCCGGCATCACCATCGCCGCGATTCCGCTGCGCGAGGGCGCAAGGGCGATCGCGGGCGATCTGCCCCAGGAGAGTCCGGCAACACTGAGCCGCCGCTGCTGGCGCGGCGCCGAACGCGCCTGGATCGAGGTGCGGGGGCTGGACGGCGCTTCAGGTGACGAGCTCGGACGCTCGGTGCTCGACGCGCTGCTGGCCCACCCCGGGGTCGCATCCGCCGTCCTGAACTATCCGCTGTCGCGCGTCGTGGTCACCGTCTGCGACGCGGACACCTCGCTGCGCGACCTGTGCCGCATCGTCGACATCGCCGAGAAGCGTTGCGGCGCAGCCGAACCGCTGGCGCCCCCGACGAGCCTGCCGGGTGACGGCGTGGTGCTGGCGACCCGGGCCGCCACCGCGGCCGCCAGCGCGGCCGGGCTGGGCCTGGCGCTGACCGGCCGCGCGCTGCGCTGGCCGCGGATGCCGATCGGCGTCCTGGCGGGCGTGGTCGCCGTCGACTACCAACCGTGGCTGCGCCGCCTGCTCGAAGACCGCATCGGCCGGCCCGCGACCGACACGGCGCTGACCCTGGCCCTGACGGCCGCGGAAACCGTCACCCAGTCCCCCGCCTCGTTGTCCGTGGGCCTGCTGATGCAGTCGCTCAAGGCCGCCGAATGCCGCGCGGAGGCGCGCGCCTGGGTACACCACGAACCTCAGCTGGCCGGCCACGCCGACCATCCGCGCACCGACCCGTCGGCGGCGGCCAAGCCGCCGCGCGGCAGGCCGGACGACCACCACGCCGGCCGGTTCGCGCTCGTCCAGGCGGTCAGCGCCGGGATCGTCGGCGCCACCACCCGCAACCTCAACCAGGCGGCCCTGGCGGTCCTCGTGACCACCCCGGCGGCCAACCGCACGACGCCGGAGGCCTTCGCCGCGGCGCTGGGCCGGGGGCTGGCCGACCGGCACGCGGTCCTGGCGCTGCGCCCGGAGGCGCTGCGCCGCCTGGACCGGGTCGACGCGATCGTCATCGATCCCCGGGTGTTGTGCACCACGAGCTTGCGGGTGTCGCTGATTCGCGGCGCTTCCGAAGCCGAGCTGCCCGCCGCGTGGTCGCGCGCCCAGCTGATGCTGGAGAAGAACCGGTTGCGCC
Source organism: Mycobacterium sp. E3305 (assembly GCF_001666785.1). Classification (NCBI taxonomy): domain Bacteria; kingdom Bacillati; phylum Actinomycetota; class Actinomycetes; order Mycobacteriales; family Mycobacteriaceae; genus Mycobacterium; species Mycobacterium sp. E3305. The sequence continues at coordinate 14,867 of NZ_LZJA01000169.1, forward strand.
CGGGCTGGCATCCGGTGCCCGCGATATCGCCCAGCGCGCCGGACGCGGAAGTCGAGGCGCTGTTCTGCTTCACGCACGACCCGTTGGCGTCGGCCGTCGTCGGCGAGGCACACCGGACGGGATCGGAACTGGTTTCGGTCGAGGACGATTCGCTGGGCGAGCTGCGGCCCGCGTTCGACGAGATCCGGCCGCTGGGGCGGGGTTCCGTCGACGACGCGCTGGCCGGTGCCGTGGCGGACCTGCACGAGGCGGGCCGCACTGTCGCCGTGCTGTCATCGCCGGGGGCGCAAGCCATTTGGTCTGCCGACGTGGCGCTTGGCATGATGCCCGAGCCCGGCGACGGTCCCCCGCCGTGGTACGCCGACCTGCTGCTGCCCGACCTTGGGGCGGCCTGGCGGGTGCTGCACGCGCTCCCGGCCGCCCGGGCCGCCGCCCAGCGCGGCGTCGGGATCTCGGCGGGCGCAACGGCGATGGGCTCGCTGCTGATGATCCCCGGCGTCCGAGGCATCGGGCGCGGGCCGGTGACCAGTGGCGCCGCGGCCGGCGCGCTGTCGGGATACCTGCTGGCGCGCGGCATCATCCGGGCGGACACGCCCCGCCCGGCCCCCGTTCAGGAATGGCATGCGATGGCCGTCGAGCAGGTCCGCCGGGCGTTGCCGCCACCCGAGTCGGAGCCCGACGGCGACCCGAGGCGCCTGGCGCTGGCCACCCTCGGGGCCCCACAGCCGGAAACGCGCGCGCATGCCTTCCTGCAGTTCGTGGCCGCGGTCCGCGCCGAGCTGACCGACCCGCTGACCCCCGTGCTGGCGCTCGGCTCGGCGGCCAGCGCGGTGCTCGGCTCGCCGGTCGACGCCGTACTGGTCTTCTCGGTGCTGGCCGGGAACTCCATGCTGGCGGCAAGCCAGCGGCTGCGCGCCGAAAACCGGTTGAATCACCTTCTTGCACAACAGATCCCACCGGCCCGCAAGGTAATCGCCGACGCTGACGGGGAGCGGACGTATGCCGACGTCATCGCGGCGCAGCTCCAGCCCGGCGACGTCATCGAGGTGCGCACCCACGAGGTGGTGCCCGCCGACGCCCGGATCATCGAGGAGGTCGACGTCGAGGTCGACGAGTCGACGCTGACAGGTGAGTCGCTGTCGGTGGAGAAGCAGGTGGAGCCGACACCGGGCGCCGCGCTCGCCGAACGCCGCTGCATGCTGTACGCGGGGACGACCGTCGTCGCGGGAACCGCGGTGGCGGTGGTGACCGCGGTCGGGGCCGACACCCAGGAACGCCGCGCCGCAGAACTGGTCTCCGGTGACCTGTCGTCGGACATCGGCCTGCAGCATCAACTGAGCCAGCTCACCAACCGCGCCTTCCCGGTCAGCATGACCGGCGGCGCGCTGGTCAGCGCGCTGGCGCTGCTGCGGGGCTCGGTGCTGCGCCAGGCGGTCGCCAGCGGCATCGCCATCGCCGTGGCGGCGGTGCCCGAGGGCATGCCGTTGGTGGCGACGCTGGCGCAGGCGGCGTCGGCGCGGCGGCTCACCAAATTCGGCGCGCTGGTGCGCGTCCCGCGCTCGGTGGAGGCGCTCGGCCGCATCGACGTGGTCTGCTTCGACAAGACCGGAACGCTCAGCCAGAACCGGTTGCGGGTGGCCGAAGTGGTTGCGGCGCCGAGCGCTTCGCGCGAGGAGGTGTTGCGCTGCGCCGCGCACGCCGCCCCGCCGTCCAACGGCGGCCCGCACGCGCACGCCACCGATGTCGCGATCCTCGAGGCCGCCGCGTCCGTCAACGGCCACAGCTCAAGCGCACCCGTCGCGCACCTGCCGTTCCGCTCCGGCCGGTCCTTCTCGGCCTCCGTGACGGACACCGAACTGGCCGTCAAGGGCGCCCCCGAAGTCGTGTTGGCCGCCTGCGGCGACGTGGGCCCCGCCCTGGAGGAGACGGTGGCCTCGATGGCCGGCCGGGGGCTGCGGGTGATCGCGGTGGCGCGGCGGCAGCTGAGTTCCGCCCAGGCCCAAGCCATTCGGCAGGATCCCGACGAGATCGCCGACTTCGCCCGCGACGGGCTGACGCCGACCGGGTTCCTCGGCCTGTCCGACACACCGCGCGCCGAGGCGGCGGGCCTGCTCGCGGATCTGCGCCGGCTGTCGGTGGGCGTCAAGCTGATCACGGGCGACCATCCGATCACCGCCCAGGCCATCGCCGAGGAGCTCGGGCTCAGCGTGACCGCCGAGCAGGTGATCAGCGGCGCCGAGTGGGATGCGTTGTCCCGCAAGGATCAAGAGCGCGTCGTGACCGAGCGGGTGATCTTCGCCCGGATGACACCGGAGAACAAGGTCCAGGTCGTTCAGACCCTCGAGAGCGCGGGGGTGCGCACGGCGATGGTCGGGGACGGGGCCAACGACGCCGCCGCCATTCGGGCGGCCACGGTCGGCATCGGCGTCGTCGCCGGCGGCAGCGACCCGGCGCACATGGCCGCCGACGTGGTACTGGTCGACGCCCGCATCGAGGGCCTGCTGCACGCCATCGAAGAGGGACGCCAACTTTGGCAACGGGTGCAGGCCGCGGTGTCCGTGCTGCTCGGCGGCAATGCCGGCGAGGTGTTGTTCGCCATCGTCGGCAGCGCGATAACCGGGACCTCACCGCTGAACACGCGGCAGCTGCTGTTGGTGAACATGATGACCGACGCGCTGCCGGCCGCGGCCCTCGCGGTGAGCAAGCCCAGCGGCCCGGTCGACCCGGGTATCCGGGGCCCGGATCAGCCCGCGTTGTGGCGCGCCGTCGCCATTCGCGGGGTCACCACGGCGGCCGCGACGACGGCGGCGTGGGCGATGGGCAGCGTCACCGGCCGCCCGCAGCGCGCGTCCACCGTGGCGCTGGTCGCGCTGGTGGGCGCCGAGCTGGGTCAAACGCTGCTGGATTCACACGCCCCGTTGGTGGTGTTCACCGCGGTGGGATCGCTGGCCGCGATGGGAACGCTGATCAGCATCCCCGTGGTCAGCCAACTGCTGGGATGCACACCGCTGGGTCCGGTCGGCTGGGCGCAGGGGCTGGGATCCGCCGCTGCGGCGACCGTCGCGATCGGGATTGCGAATCGTGCGCTGACGGGTCCGGACAAATCCGTCGCGGCCCCCGGTGAGGTGGGTGAACCTCTACGACCCCGGCCCGCCACAGCAGCGCATAGAGTTCCTGTAACGGCACCTTCAGCACCCGAGCAATAGAGGAAACTAGCGGATCGCCCCCGGCGTCGGTCATCGTCGACATAAGTCCGACGGTGGCCGCAGCACCCGGCGAGGCGGCAAACCCTTCGTTACTGAAAGGCAAATGATGGCGGAAAAGAAGTCACGCAGGGGAACGTCGCAGCGCGAGGCGGTGGAAAAGATCCGCGAAGGCGAGACGTTCGTCGTCAACCTTCCGGTCGTCGGCCAGATGGAGATTCCGCGGCCGGAGCAGCTGGCCTACTTCGGGGGCCTGGCCGCCCTGGCGGCGTTCGAACTCATCGACTGGCCGGTCGCCGTGGTCATCGCCGCTGGACACTTCCTGGCCGCCAACCACCACAACAAGCTCCTCGAAGAGCTCGGCGAGGCGATGGAAGAGGCCTGACCAGGCCTAACCGCTCCGGACGGCCCGGTCGAACCGCAACGTGACCCTGGTGCCCCCCGCGGTGCGCAGCGTGTCGACGTGATCGGCCAGCCCGCCGATCAAGGTCAGACCGCGGCCGCGCCGCCGGCTGCGCAGGCTGGCCGAGGAATCGCCCACCCACCGGCCGGTGTCGCTGATCGTGACGGCCAACGTGTGCTGGCGCAGGAAGGCCTCCACGGACACCGTCCGGCGCGGCTCGCCGTCGCTGCCGTGCTCAATCGCGTTGGTCACGGCTTCGCCGGTCGCCAGCAGGATGTCCAGCTCGCGCTTGGGGTCGACGGCCATGCCGGCCAGCCAGTTGCGTAGCCGGTCGCGCGCGACGGGAATCTGCCCCGGCGCAGCCGTGACCACGGTGGCGAAGCTGCGTGGGGTCTCGTGGCACGCCCGCAGCGCGAGCAGGACGACGTCGTCGCGGTAAGCGGTGGGCGGGGCCATCCGGGACAGCACCTCGGCGCAGACCGACTCGACGGGAAGGTCGACGCAGTCCGCGGCCGCGGCCCGCAGCCGGGCCAAGCCGTCGTCCAGCGTCTCGCCGACCCGCTCGATCAGGCCATCGGTGTACAGCAGGATCAGGCTCCCGGGTGGCAGGTTCGCCGTCGCGGTGGCGTCGGCCGGGTAGCTCTCGGCGTCGTGTTCCTTGATGGCGACCGGCAGGCGCCGGCCCGCGGTCAGGAACAGCGCGCGACGGTCGGGGTACACCACTAGCGGGTAGGGGTGGCCGGCGCAGCTGTAGCTGACGGTGGCGCAACCGGTGTCCGGCTCCGTCTCGACGAGGGCGTAGGCCACCGTCGCGCAACGCGCCCCCGCGACGCTGGCCCCGTACCGGTCCAGCGCACCCAGCACCGCGCCCGGTTCTCCCGCCGTCAGGGCCGAGGCCGCCACCGCGGCGCGCAGCCTGCTCATCACGATCGCGGCGGCCAACCCGTGGCCGACGACGTCGCCCACCGATATCGCGACCCGGTGGGTGCGATCCAGCGGCGTGACCGAATACCAGTCCCCGCCTACGCGCATCGCCTCGCCCGCGGGCTGATACACGGCGGCCACCACCGCGGCCGTCGAGCCGCGGTCCAGGTCCAGCAGCTGCTCCTGGAAGTCGACCGCGATGCGGTGCTCGCTCGCCAGGACGCGGACCCGGTCCACGGCCGAGGACGTCAGCTCGGCCATTCGGCCGAACGCATTGAGTTCGGCGGCGTCGAATTGGCGCGGCGTGGGCCACAGCAGGGCAAGCACCCCGACGACGCGATCCGCGTGATCCCGCAACGGGTGGGCCACGCAGGCGCGAACGCTGCCGGCGGTGTCCTGCACCGCGTGCTGGTAGCGCGGCGGCAGGTCGAACGTGTCCGGGACCACCATCGACTCGCCGGTGCGCACGACGTCGGCGCCGACCACCGGGGAGTCGAGCGTGGTCACGTGGTAGCGGTCGCGCAGTTCGCCGGGCAGGTGGCCGGCGTATTCGAACCGGATGTGGCGTTCGCCGTCGAAGATGCCGATCGTGACGGTGGCGGCGTCGGCGGAGCCGAACGAGGATTCCAGCAAGGCGTCGAGGATCCCGGCGACCGTGTCGGCGGCCTGCAGCGCGGAGTCGAGCAGCACCAGGTCCGACGCCGCCGCGCGACGCTGGCGGTCGCGCTCGCGCGCCACCGCGGCCAGCCGCGACTTCACCCGGTCGATCAGCTCCTGGGAGCGGAACGGCTTGGGCAGGTAATCGTCGGCGCCACCGGCGTAGCCCTCGTCGATCGCCTCCGCCCCCGCCCGGGCCGACAGCATGAGGACCGGCGTGGCCGCCAGTTGCGGATCCGCGCGGATGGCCGCCACCAGTCCGAAGCCGTCGATGCCGGGCATCATGACGTCGGTGACGACCGCGTCCGGGCGCAGCTTCCGTGTCATCGCCAGCGCCGACTCTCCGTCGGCGGCGAGCACGGTCTCCCAATGGGCCGACAGCACCCGATCGAGATGGTGCCGCATGTCGGCGTTGTCGTCGGCGATGAGCACCAGCTGGCGCGACCTCTCGGGCGCGGGAGCCGGCCCGTCGCCCCCCGAGACGGGCGTGAGCCATTGCCGGGCCTCGGCCACATAGGGGTTGCTCTCGTCCAGCTGGCTGGCCGTCGCCTGATCCGCCTCGGTACCGATCGATCGCGGCAGCCGGACGGTCACCGTGGTCCCCCGGTCCAGTTCGCTGTCGATCTCCACGGTTCCGCTGTGCAGCTCGACGAGCCCGCGCACCAGCGAGAGCCCGATGCCGGTGCCCTCCACGCTCCGGCCGCGCAGGTTGTCCGCGCGGTAAAAGCGGTCGAACAGGCGGTCGAGGTCTTCGGCGGCGATCCCCACGCCGGTGTCGCGCATGGTGACGACGCAATACCCGGGCTCGGCACGCACCTGGACCGAAATCGAGCCCCGCAGCGTGTATTTCACCGCGTTGGACAGCAGGTTCAGGATGATCGTCTCCCACATGCCCGGGTCGACGTCGGCCAGCACCGGGGAACAGTCGACGACGAGCTCGAGCCCCGCCCGGCGGCAGAGCTCGGTGAACGACGACGCGATGTGGGCGGTCAGCGCACCGACATCGGTGCATGCCAGCTTCGCGTTCGCGCGGCCGGCCTCGATGCGGGAGAAGTCGAGCAGCGATTCGACCAGGCGCTGCAGCCGCCGCGCGTTGCGGCCCGCCGTGCTCAACCGGTCCGCCAGCACGCTGTCCGGCGCCGCGTCGGACAGCGCGTCGTCGAGCGGCCCGAGCAGCAGCGTCAGCGGCGTGCGGAACTCGTGGCTGACGTTGGTCAGAAACGCCGTCTTCGCCCGGTCCAGCTCGGCCAGCGCGTCGGCCCGCTGCCGTTGCTGCTCGTAGGAGACAATCTGCGCGAACGTCGACGTGAGCTGGTCGGCGAGCAGCTGGCAGAAGCCGCGGTACTGCGTGTCCAGCGGGCGGCGGGGACTGAGGCCGACCACCAGCGCCCCCGCGGCCGCCGCCTCGCCGAGCGGCAACACCAGGCCCTGTCGGGGACATTCCTCGCCGAAAAGCTCCGCGATACCCGGGACTACATCCTCGAGCCGGTCGATGACGCGCGCCGCTCGCGCACGTGGCGTCTTGTCCCAACCGGTGAGCTCGGCCAGCGAGCCCGGCAGCAGGCGGCGGACGGCGGGCGTCGCCCCGCGCAGCGTGCTGTTGCGCGCGCCCTCCCCGTCGCCTGCCACATAGACGGCGATGAACGGCAGGTCCAGCGGTTGTGCCCCACAAACCGCGACGGCGCTACTCACCGCGTCGTCGATGGCGCGCGCGTCCATGACGGCGGTCGCCACCGCGTTGAGCAGGTGCAGCCGCCGCCCGCTCAAGACCCGGTCGGTCGTTTCGATCACCGCGCAGAAAATCGCGGTGACCGGGCCCTCGCCGCCGATGATGGGGCTGTAGGTGAACGTGAAGTAGCGCTCCTGCGACTGACCGGCCGTCATCAGCGGCAACATCAGGTCGTCGGACCACGTGGCGACGCCGGTCTCCATCACGCTGGTGAGCATCGGCGAGATCTGCGGCCAGATCTCCGACCACACCTGCTCGGCGCGCGAACCCAGGGCGGCTGGGTGTTTGTCCCCCAGGATTTGCGCGTAGCCATCGTTGTACATCAGGAACAGGTCGCCAGGGCAGAGCCAGAGCACGATGGGAAACCTCGAAGTGAGCGCGACCGCCACGGCCACCCGTACCTCGGCCCGCCAGTCGGCGGGCGACCCCAACGGATGGGAGGCCCAGTCGAATTCGGCGAACCGGCGGCCCATCTCCCCGCCCAAACCGACCGCAGCCGCAAGATCGGCCGGCAGCGCCGGGGTCATTGCGGTCGCTTGTGTTGCAGCGCCTCGGACAGCGTGGGGTAGATGTCGAAGATGCGGTCCAGCTCGGTCACCTGGATAGGGCGAAGCACGGGGTCGTGGTCCGCGACCAGCCTGACTGGCGTGCCCGCTTCCTTGCCCGCGTCGTGGCACTCGAGCATGGCGTTCAGCGCGGCGCTGCCGAAGAAGTCGACCGCTTGCAAGTCGACGACGACGAGCCGGGCCGGGTGTGACTCGGCCAGCTTGAGCGCGGCGTTCAGCTGGGCGTTGACCTCATCGACGGTACTGGAGTCGACACCACCCTTGACGCGCACCACAACCGCGTCATCGAGAGACTCGTGTTCCACCGCCAACAACTTCTGTGCCTTTCGCAACCGTTCCGACGCGGTGCGCGCCGCTCGCAGTGCCTAGGAACACTAACGGTTTGCGGGCCGGCGCGTTCGCGTATTCCACTGGTTACCCAACGGACTCGTCGGATATCCGTTCATGCACCGTCAGCAGGACGTGATCAAACTGACTCTGCACCGCGGATGTGGCGCCGTCCAACGTGGTGACCTCGGCGAGCAGTTGCCGGGCCAGCGACCGCAGCTTCACATTGGTCTCCTGCGACCGCCACTGCAGCACCCGGAAGGCCTGCTCGGCGCTGACCCGATACACGTACATCAGCACCCCCTTCGCCTGCTCGATCGCCGCGCGGCTTTCGAACAGGTCGGGCAGTGCCTCGTCGAGCACCTCCTGCCGGGTCTCGTCCAAGGTGTTGGTGAGGTCGATGTAGTAGCCGGCGGTGCCCACCACGGCGCCCGACTCGTCGTGCATGCGGTCGGCCACCACGATCGCGTCGTGGACTCTGCCCGCCGTGTCGAGGAACCGGTGCCGGCTGGAGAACGACTCCGCGGACTCGAGCGCGTAGTCGAGCACCTCCTGGACGTGCCGACGGTCGTCGGGGTGCTTGTGCGACAACAACAGCTTCGTCGTCGGCTCGACGGTCCCCGGTTCGTATCCGTGCATCCTGGCGACCTCGTCGGACCACTCCCAGCGCTCGCCGATGAACCAGAACCGGAAGGCGCCGACGTTGAGATAGCGGGCGACCGCCTCGACGGGGCCCAGCTGTTGGCCGCGGGCACCGGCGGGTGTCGACCCGTCCGTCTCCCCTTGCTCTTGCACGTTTGCATTTTTCCATTCGGCGGATAAACCCGGCTACCGCCCCGGCGGATTGGCCGCCCACCTGCCGAGTGGCCTGGGGTGGGGGTAACGTCGCGGGCGGAACATCCAAATACGCGGGAGCGCACGTCGAATGCGCTGAGAGGACGGCTTGCGGCCGTCGACCGTACGAACCTGACCGGGTAATGCCGGCGTAGGGAGATGAAGAAATGACCGATGTACTTTCCAAAGCCGTCGAGGCGTCCGTCACCACGGGACCGATCGCGGGCAGCAGCAAGGTCTACCGCGAGCTGGACGGCGGTGCGCGCGTGCCGTTCCGGCGCGTGCACCTGTCCACCGGGGACCACTTCGACCTGTACGACACCTCTGGCCCGTACACCGACCCGGACGCGGTGATAGACGTGACGGCCGGGCTGCCGCCGCGGCCCGGGGTGGTCCGCGACCGCGGCACCCAGTTGCAGCGGGCCCGGGCCGGCGAGATCACCGCCGAGATGGCATACATCGCCGCCCGCGAGGACATGCCCGCCGAGCTGGTGCGCGACGAGGTCGCGCGCGGCCGCGCGGTGATCCCCGCCAACCACAACCACCCCGAGATCGAACCGATGATCATCGGCAAGGCCTTCGCGGTGAAGGTCAACGCCAACATCGGCAACTCCGCGGTGACGTCGTCGATCGCCGAGGAGGTCGACAAGATGGTGTGGGCCACCCGCTGGGGTGCGGACACCATCATGGACCTGTCCACCGGCAAGAACATCCACGAAACCCGCGAGTGGATCCTGCGCAACTCCCCCGTCCCGGTCGGCACCGTGCCGATCTACCAGGCGCTGGAAAAGGTCAAGGGCGACCCGACGGAACTGACGTGGGAGATCTACCGCGACACCGTGATCGAGCAGTGCGAGCAGGGCGTGGACTACATGACCGTGCACGCCGGCGTGCTGCTGCGGTATGTGCCGCTGACCGCCAAGCGGGTCACCGGGATCGTGTCGCGCGGCGGCTCGATCATGGCGGCCTGGTGCCTGGCACATCATCGGGAGTCGTTCCTCTACACCAACTTCGAGGAGCTCTGCGACATCTTCGCCCGCTACGACGTCACCTTCTCGCTCGGTGACGGGTTGCGGCCGGGCTCCATCGCCGACGCCAACGACGCCGCGCAGTTCGCCGAGCTGCGCACGCTGGGCGAACTGACCAAGATCGCGAAAGCCCATGGCGCACAGGTGATGATCGAGGGCCCCGGGCACGTCCCGATGCACAAGATCGTCGAGAACGTGCGGCTCGAAGAGGAGCTGTGCGAGGAGGCCCCGTTCTACACCCTGGGCCCGCTGGCCACCGACATCGCACCGGCCTACGACCACATCACGTCGGCGATCGGCGCGGCGATCATCGCCC
>NZ_LZJA01000170.1:0-807 GCF_001666785.1 Mycobacterium sp. E3305
CCCCGGTGCGGGGTCGACTATTCGTTCTTCGACTTGGGCGGCGACTTCTTCTTTTCTATGCTGGTGTTCTCGCTGGCCCGCGCGGCCGGCCTCAGCTGCCGCCCGCGCGACATCTTCGTCGAGCAAACCGTGGCCGGACTGGCCCGGGTGGTCGGCGTGGCCGACACGCACCGGCCCATCGACGAGGGAATCGGCGACGTGGCGGCGACACCGATAATCCGCTGGCTGAGCAGCGTCGACGGCCCCGTTGACCAGTTCAACCAGACCATGGTGTTGCAGGCACCCGCGGGTGTCGAACTGGCCGACGTCACGGTCGTGCTGCAGGCCCTGCTGGACCGGCACGCCATGTTGAGACTGCGCGTCGACGACGGGCCCGGCGGCTGGAAATTGACCGTGCCAGAACCGGACTCGGCGCACGCCGCAGCGCTACTGCACACCGTCGACGCGCTCACCGACGAGACGATCATCGCCGCCCGGTCCCGGCTCAGTCCGGCCGGCGGGGTCATGCTCAGCGCCGTGTGGGCGAGCACCACCAGGCAGTTGGCCCTGATCATCCACCACCTGGCCGTCGACGCTGCTCAGCCAGCGGATTATCGGTGTCGCCGCCACGTCGCCGATTCCCTCGTCGATGGGCCGGTGCGTGTCGGCCACGCCGACCACCCGGGCCAGTCCGGCCACGGTTTGCTCGACGAAGATGTCGCGCGGCCGGCAGCTGAGGCCGGCCGCCCGGGCCCGCGACACCACCTGCATCGACAAGATGCTGTCGCCGCCCAGGTCGAAGAACGATTCGTCGACCCCGCACCGGGG
>NZ_LZJA01000171.1:0-17331 GCF_001666785.1 Mycobacterium sp. E3305
GGTCCTGTTCGTGCGGGCGGGCGACCTGCACCTGCGACCGGGCGCTGGCGGTATCGTCGTCGACGTCGACCCGGGAGACCCCCGTCAGGTGCAATCCGCGCGGGGCGTCCCGGAACATCTTCCCGATTCCCTCGTAGCCGGCGAAGACCCTTCCGTAGACCAGGAATTCGGCGTCGGGGGTGAACAGGTCCAGGCATTCGTCGATCTCGTTGGCGTCGAGGGCCAGGGCGTAGCCGGCGAGCAGCTCGCGAATCGCGGCCCGGTCATGCGTCATGCTTCGCCTCCCGCAGGTGCTCGGCGGCGCCGCGGCGCAGGGCGTGCGATTCGGCCGTCAGCGTAATCATCGACAGCCCCAGCTTCGCCATGGCCCGGCCCGTCGTGCCGTCCCCGGCGTGGATGCCGGTCACCAGCCCGGCCGCGGTGGCCGCGCGGTGGGTTCGCACGATGGCGTCCAGGACGGCCGGATGCCTGGTCGCGCCAACGACATCCACGCCCAGCGAGAGCGCCAGATCGGCGGGCCCGACGTAGAGCCCGGCGAGCCCGTCGACGGCGCAGATCTCCTCGAGGCCGGACAGCGCCGAGGCGGTCTCGACCATGGCGAACACGCTGACCCGGGATTCCAGCGCGGCGGTGTCGCGGCCCAGGCTGGCGCGCAGCGGGCCGAAGCTGCGGATGCCCGCGGGCTGGTAGCGGGTGGCTGCCACGGCAGCGGCGGCCTGGTCCGCCGACTCGACCATCGCGATGACGACGGCATCCGCGCCGGCGTCCAGCACGCGGCCGATCGGCGCCGCGTCGGCGTTGGGCAGCCGCACCACAGTGCCGATGGGCAGGTGTTCGATCCGGCGCAGCATGCCGGCGATGTCGGCGTCGTCGAGGTAGCCGTGCTGGGCGTCGAAACCCACGTAATCGTAGCCGGCGCCGGCGAATTCCTCCGGGCCGAGCAGTGTGGGACCGGTGATCCAGCCACCCCAGATCGGGCCGCCCCGGTGCAGCGCCCGCTGCAACGCGCTCCGCGAGTCGTCGGTCACGCTCACTCTCCGATCGCGATCTTGACGCGCTCGGGGACGGGGCGGCAGGCCAACTCGAAGGCGCCCTGCACGTCGTCCACGCCGAACGTGTGCGTCAGATAGGTGGCGAGCAGTCCGGCGTGTTCGGCGGCGAACTTACCGGCCAGCTCGAGCACCCGCCTCCGGTCCAGTGTCACACCGGATTTCAGCGTCAGGTTGTTGCGCAGCATGGCGCGCATGTTGATCGGATAGGCGTCGTCGTCGGCGACACCGAAGTAGAACACCGTGCCACCGGGCGCGGTGGCCTCGATGGCGTGGCCGAGCGTTGCGACCTGGTGACCGACGGCCTCGATGACGACATCGGCGCGGTCACCGGCGGCGAGTTGGCTCGTCCACCGGTCGCTGGTGGCGCGCACCGGGTCGTCGACGCCGAATGCGGTTGCCACGCTTGACCGGTCGACGGGGTCGACCCCGGTGACGCGCCGGGCCCCTGCCGCCTTGGCGACGTAGGAGAACAGCAGGCCGATCGATCCCTGCCCGATGATCGCCACGTGCCTGCCGGCCAGATCCGGCAGCTGCTCGCACGCATAGAGGACGCACGCCAGCGGCTGCAGGCCGACCGCCTGCGCCGGAGTCAGTACCGGGTCATACGGAGCCAGGCCATCGCCGTTGCTGACCACGCGTTCCATCATGCCGTCGAACCCGGAGGCCCAGCCGACAACCCGGTCGCCGGGGCGGTGCGCGGGGTGCCGGCTGGCGATCACCTCGCCGGCGACTTCATGGATGGGGAAGCCGTCCTTTTCGGCCGCGCTGGTCCCGTCGTCGCCCGGGAGACGACCGCGGGCGCCGCGAAAGGCCGGCAGGTCGCTGCCGCACACGCCGGCCGCCATGAACCGCAGCAGGACCTGGCCGTCGGCGAGGCACTCGGGAGTCTTCTCCGCGATCGCGGTCCGCTCGAACTGATAGGGGGCGATGATCCGGTAGGACCACACGTCAGACCTCCACCGGGATGTTGTTCCAACCCCACTGGAAGCTCGACGGCAACCGCCTGGCGGTGTCCGCCTGGATCTCGAACTCAGGAACCCGCCGCAGCCATTCCTGCAGCAGCACAGCGACCTCCAGCCGGGCGAGGTGGTAGCCGATGCAAAAGTGCTGGCCGCGGCCGAAGGCCAGCGAGCGGCGGATGGGCCGGTCCCAGATGAATTCGTCGGGCTCTGGATATTCGCGTTCGTCGCGGTTGGCGGAGGCGAGCAGCGTGATCACCCGCTGCCCGGGCCGAATGGTTTCGCCGTGGATGGTGAAGGGCTTGCGCGCGGTTCGGGCGAACCATTGCGCCGGCGCGCAAAACCGGATCATCTCCTCGCGGGCGACGGGCACGTTGTTGTCGGGGTCGGCACGCACCGCGGCCAGCTGGTCGGGCCGCTGGACGAGCTCCCATAGCCCGTGGGCGACGATCTTGGGCACCGTCTCGGTGCCACCGATGAAGATGCAGAGCATCTGGGTGGCGACTTCCACGTCGTCGAGCGGGCTGCCGTCGGGCAGGCGGTAGCCGAGCAGGCCGTCGACGACGGCGAGCGGCTCGCCGGACTGGTCGGCTCGACGGCGCCGCACCGCGGGCAGCAGGTATTCGAAATAGTTGGGCCGCGCCTCGGCGGTGTCCACCCCGACACCGGGCTCGGCCAGGCTGCCTGCATTGACGGCGGCCAGCACCTCTGGCGCGAGGTCCGTTGAGATGCCGAGCAATTCGCATACGACGGACGCCACGACAATGCCGCCGTAGTCCTGGGTCAGATCGAACGAACCGCGTGGCAACAGTTCGTCGAGCCGGTCGTTGGCCAGCCGCCGGATCCGCGCCTCCCAGCCCGCGACCGACCTGGGGCGCAGCGGCTGGGAGTGTGCGCGCCGGATCTCCGCGTACAGGTCCGTGTCGAACACCGCGTGGAACGGCAGCGGATGCAACGGCGGGTCGTCGACCGGGCCGGTGTTGTGCTTGGCCAGGACGGAGGCCGCCGGCAGGGTGCCTTCCGACGCGACGAACGTACCGTCGTTGACCTCCAGCACCTGCCAGATGTCCTCGAAGCGCGATAGCGCGAAGGTGTCCCATTGCGGCATGTAGTAGACGGGATGGTGGTCGCGCAGGATTCGGTAGTACGGCAGCGGATTCGCCATCACCCGCGCGTCGAAGGGGTCGTAGGCGAAGTCGGTGAAGTCCAGGGCCGCTGGCTGCCCCGTCACTGCAGCGGTGAGGGCGGTAGGGCCTGCAGGATCGAGTCCTCCCAGCCCTCGCGTAGGGCGGGCGCCACGCTCATCCAGGTGACGATCTCGGCGGGCGGGCTGTCCTTCCACGAAGGGTAGTGGTTGGCGAAGCATTCCCAGCCGCCGTCCAACGCCCAGTAGTGGATCACCTCGTTGTAGCGGAAGGTCGTGGTGAACGAGCCCAGCCAGCGCTTGCCGGTGCGTTCCGACCAAGGGACGTAGAGGCGCTCGAGTTCACGGATGTAATCGTCTTGACGCCCCGGCTTGGTTTGCATGATCTCCTGAATCACCAGCGGCGCAGCGAAATTGGCCTCACGCAGTTGGGCGAGGGTCTTGTTGCTGGGCCCGGGGTACATGATTCGGCCCTCGCCGGCGGCGCCGATGTCGGCCAGGAAGGCCGACCATTTGCCCGCCGCGGCCTCGTGGCTGCCGCCGCGTGCCTGGGCGGCCCCGATCCGCGCGTAGTCGTCGAACCCGTCGATCTCCCAGATGATCGTGACCTGCGGCCAGTGGCCGTTGTAGGGCGTGGTCTCCCAGATCGCGAACAGGCGCGCGCCGAGCTCGACCATCATCGGCCGGTAGGTGTCGGAGAAGACCTCGGTGAAGTGGTCGGCGCGGCCGGTGCCCAGCGAAATGGTCTCGTGCAGGTAGAGCAGTGTGTGGCGAAAGTACTTCTTCATCAGTCGAGCCGGACCAACCCCGAGTCGCCGCGACCACAGGTTGCCAAGTCGCAGAGTAGCGTCTCGGTGGAATAGACCGTGGGGCAATCGATTCCGGCCGCCGCCAGCGCGTGGCCCTTGAATCTGAGCGCGGCCGCGCTGAGCCGGTACTGCGCACGGGCCACCCCGCGATCGACGCGCAGTGGCCATCCGGTCGGCGCCTGGCCCCACAACGCGACTTCGGTCATCCGGTCGTCCAGCGACTCCAGCACCTGTTCGCGCACCCGCGCGTCCGCCGCGAACGCCTCGGCGCTGACCGCCAGGCTCTCACTCGTCGCGGCCGGGTCCCTGGTGGCGAAGTATTCCTCCACGTCCAGCGCCTGCACGCCGAGAATCCGCAGTGATCGGGTGTCGCTGCCATCCGGCAGTAGCACGGTCACCCGCCAACCCGCCATCGCCCGGTCATAGAGCCACCCGCCGGCCGATTGGACGACGTCGCGGGCACTCGCCGCGATGACGTCGAGCCGATAGCGCAGACAATCGCCGTCCGCGCGGCCGCGGGCGGCCTTGACCCGGCCGCCATGGCTGATGTCGAACGTGGACGTGACCATTCAATCCGTTCCTCACCGCCGCACCGAAACTGGCGCTTACCGCAACGCTTGTCCTGGGCTGGGGCCGCCTCACGCGGCTCACCGGACAGCGTGACACTTGGGAGCAACTTTGTAAAGGCGCGACCGGTGGTCACGAGTCGCGTCGCGCCTTGAGTTCGGCCAGCACTTCCTCTGTATGCTGCCCGAGTTCCGGTGCCGCAGAACGCGGTGTCCAGGGTGTGCCGTGGAAATCGGCCGGGGTGGCCACCATCGCGACGCCGGCTTCCCCGTCCGGCACGTCGACGATGCCGCCGGCGGCGTGGAACTGCTCGTCGGCGACGACGTCCTCGAGGGCGTTCACCGGTGACCAGAAGAAGTCTGGTTCGGCCGCGAAGACGTGCGCCCATTCGTCGAGGGTCCGGGTGGCGAAGATGGCGTCCAACTCGGCGATCAATTCCGCCGCGTTGAAGAACCGCGCGTAGGCGTCTATGAACCGGGGATCCTCCAGCCATTCCGGATGGCCGACGGCGCGACAGAGCGGCGGCCAGTGCCGGTCGACGTCGAGCCCGACGATCCAGAACCGCCGCCCGTCGGCGGTCGCATAGTTGTTCATGCAGGGGTTGCCCATCGATTCCCGCTGCCCGATCGCGATCGGCTGGCCGGTCAGCAGGTAGGTGTTGAGGTCGAAGCTGACGGTGTAGGCGCCCTGGCGGTACAGCGAGGTGGTCACCAGCTGGCCGGTCCCGGTGCGCTGCCGCGCCACCAGCGCCGCGCAGATCGCCGCTGCCAGCGTCATGCCGGCCGAGTGATCTCCCATGCCGCCGCGCTGGAACGGCGGGGTGTCACCGGGGCGGGTCAGAAGGTGTGCCACGCCGGCGCGCGACCAGAAGGCCGCCACGTCGTAGGCGGCGCGGTCGGCGTCGGGCCCGGTTTCGCCGTAGCCGGTGATCAGGCCGTAGACCAGGCGGGGGTTGTGGGTCGCCACCGATTCGAAGTCCAGCCCCAGGCGTCGTAACGCGCCGGGCCGCAGATTGGTGACGAAAACGTCGGCGTCCGCGAGCAATTCGAACGCGGTGTCGCGGTCCGCCTCCTCCGCGAGGTCCAACACGATGCTGCGCTTGGAGCGGTTGTCCATTTCGAACGGCGGGTTGACGCCGAGGTCGCAGCCCAGCATCCGGCCGAACAGCCGCCCGGGGTCACCGCTCGGTGGTTCGATCTTGACGACGTCGGCGCCCCAGTCGGCCAGGATGCCGCCGGCCGCCGGCCCGGCCACCCATACCCCGAGCTCGATGACCCTGACACCCTCCATCGGTCCCGCCATGGCTGCGTTCCCACTCTCCGTTGTTCCAGCTGGGGGCACCCCCGCTCGCGGGGGACACGCCAGCGTGACGCTGCACCGTGAGTGCCACGCTAGCGTGACACCCGGTGGGGTTTGCGCGCGAATGAGAGGACACCATGAGCCTGGTAGCCGGACGTGGTCCGCTCAGTAGTGATCCGGCCGGGCGGTTTTCGCCCCCGCTGCCCGCCGACGTCGTTTTCATCGAGCCTCATCCGCGTCGCGTGCAGGCGTTCCAGGACGGGCGCGCGGTGATCGACACCGAAGGGGCGCTGCTGGTGCACCGGCGGGGGCGCCCGCTCAGCTACGTCTTCCGCGCCGAGGAGGTCAGCGACCTGCCCACCGAACCCGAGCCGGAGGCGCCGGGCTTCGTGCACGTGCCCTGGGACGCCGTCGACACCTGGCTGGAAGAGGGCCGCGAACTCGTCCACTACCCGCCGAATCCCTACCACCGCGTGGACTGCCGCCCCACCCGGCGCCGCCTGCGCGTCTCGATCGCCGGCACGGTGCTGGCGGACACCGACGACACGGTGATCCTGTTCGAAACCTCGCTGGCGCCCAGGCTTTACGTCGATCCGGCGCACGTGCGCACCGACCTGCTGCGCCGGTCGGACACGGAGAGCTACTGCAATTACAAGGGATTCGCGACGTACTGGTCAGCGGGCGACGTCGAGGATGTGGCGTGGAGCTACCCCGACCCGCCGCCGGAAAGCCTGCCCATCAAGGGGCTTTTCAGCTTCGACGCCGCACGCGTCGATGTGATCGCGGAGCTGCCGGCCAGCCTCCGTAGCTAGGAGCGCCACGCACCGATTCAGCGGTCAACGCTTTGAGGTGCGTCGACTGTTCCGTTCCGTTCGAGATGCATCTGCGCGGGTCTGGATACCGGCTAGCAGCATGTCGAGGGCGCGGTCGAAGTCCTCGGACATCGACGATCGCTGACTGGTCGATGCCAGGGCCGCCAGGTGGGGATGGCGATCCGCCGCCAGGCGTCCGATGCGGCCGGCGGCATCGATGTTGTCCTGCTCCGGGGCGCCCCCGGCCACCGGGCCGGCCAACTCCACTTGAGCGGCACCCATGATCAGGCTGAGCACTCCACGAAAGGCGGCCAACAGATCCTGGTCGGCAAGTCCGCCACGGACCAGTGCCGCGACGAGCTGTTCCGCTGGCGCGAAGCCCTCGTTCGAAACCGTGCGGCGGGTCAAGACGAGCGGGACAGCGTTACGGTGACGGCGCATTGATTCCCACACAGCGATTGCGATGGATTTCACGTCGGCAAGCCACTCTTCGGACGTGGGAGGTAGCTTCACGTCGGCCAGCACCGCCTCGGCGACCAAGGCTTCGAGTTCCTCTCGGTCTCTGACGTAGTTGTAGAGCGTCATTGGTCCGGTGCCCAGCGCGCTGGCCAGCGAGCGCATCTTCAGTGCGTTCAGCCCGTCGCGATCGACGATCTCCATTGCGTGGGCGCGGACTTCAGCGAGGGTGAATCGTGCTCGGATAGCTGACCTCCTGCTCGTTGCCGCTTGACACGTACAGCGTACCTAAAGTACACCATTACGTACAGCGTACGTATCTATCGAGGACGATTTCATGAGCACTCACACCACCACCGCGGTGACATTCACTTCACAAGGCGCTCGATGCGCGGGCTGGCTGACACTGCCGCGCGGCGCTGGGCCCCATCCGGGGGTCGTACTCTGCCACGGCCTCGGCGCGACGCACGGCATGGTGATGTCGCAATACGAGCAACACTTCGCAGATGCCGGCGTGGCGACACTGGCCTTCGACTACCGGCATACCGGTGCTTCGGACGGTTCACCACGCCAGCGCTTCAGCATGCGCCGCCACCAGCAGGACGTCGGAGCTGCGCTGACCTATCTGCGTTGCCACGACAGCATCGACCCCCAACGAGTCGGCTTGTGGGGCACCAGCCTTGGCGCGATGCACGTGCTGCGGGAGGCCGGAGCCCGACGCGATCTCGCAGCGGTGGTCGTGCAGTGTCCGATCGTCCATGGACCGGCAACACTGATCGGCGGCGGCTGGCGAGCCGCTATGCGCGCGACGCCGGCGATTCTCGACGACGTGCTTCGCCGGATGCGAGGCGCCGCCCCGCGATACGTCCCCATCGTCGGCGAACCGGGCAGTCTCGCTGCAGTCACCATCCCCGGTGCGCTCGACGGCTGGTACTCCACGGTCCCCGCCGGCACCAGCTTCGACAACCGCATCGCCGCCGCCGATGTCATCGGCATCGGCATGACCAGCGCCAAACACTGCGCCGCGAAGATTGCCGCTCCCCTGCTGGTATGCGTCTCCGCACGAGAAACCCTGATGAACCCCCGCCACGCCGTCGATGTGGGACGCCGCGCGCCAAACGGCGTCGTCCGTCACTACGACGGCGACCACTTCCAGATCTATCACCCGCCTCTGCTGGGCCAACTGCTCGCCGACCAGACCCGATTCCTTGTGGAGCACTTGAATGTCCAAAACAGCTGATCCACTGCAGGACAACGACACTCGACTCGTCGCGTTCCTCAGCACTCTCACCGCAGACCAGTGGGCAAGGCCCAGCCTATGCACAGACTGGAGCAACCACGAAGTCCTGGCTCACCTCGTCGTCGGCTACTCGGCAACGTTGCCGTCGATCGCCGCCGCCATGCTGCGACATCGCGGTTCGTTCGACCGCACCAACTCCTCGATGGCCCGCGCGTTGGCCGCACAACGGAACCCGCACTCGCTGATCGACGACTTTGCGGCATTGACACGGCAGGCGCGCGGTATCGGCCGCCTTTTCCCGCGGCGACTGCTGCTCGGCGATCACGTCATCCACCAGCTGGACATCACCTTCGCGCTCGGTGCCGAATCCACTATTCCCCCAACAATACTGGCCGCCGTTCTCGACACCGAGGTGCGAATTCCGAACCCATTCGTCCCGGCCTCCGCGCGCGCACGAGGCCTGAACCTCATCGCCACCGACACCACATGGTCACGCCCCAGCGCTGGGCCGACCGCCACCGGCGAAGCCGGCCACCTTGCCTCGGTGCTGGCCGGCCGTCCCTGGGCGCTCAGGCATTTGACCGGCGACGGAGTATCGGTACTCGCCACCCGTCTCCAGCCGTCGCGAAAGTCCATCCCGTTACGGCCATGACCGGTCATCGAGGGCCTCGACGTCCGGTGTGCTTGCGGCCAATCACCAGTCGGCAACCGGCCACGATGACGCTCGATTGATCGTCCCGACAGCGAGTTGGCGCCGTGCGGTCACGTCCAGTTTGATGAATACCTTTCGCAAGTGGTACGCGACCGTGTTGGGACTGATGAACAGCTGGGCGCCGATCTCCGAGTTGGTGGCCCCGCCGGCGGCCAATACGGCGATCTGCGCCTCACGCGGAGTCAGAGCTGAATCTTTCGGGACGGCCGCCTTTCTCCGGACTCGTTCGCCTGTCGCTTCAAGCTCAAGCCGCGCGCGCCTGGCAAAGGCATCCATTCCGTTTTTCGTGAACGTTTCATAAGCCGGTCCTAGCTGCTTGCGTGCGTCTAGCGGCCGCCGTTCCCGACGCAGCCATTCCCCGTAGACAAGCCGTGCACGCGTGGCGGCCGGGAGCAGATTTGTGTGGTCCATCCGCTCGATCGCCTCGCGGTAGAACCGTTCCGCGGACCTGCCGCTGCTTACCAGCGCATGTGCGCATGCGTAAGTCCCTAGCGCCCAATCTGTTCCAGCCGTCTGCGTGCTCTCTCCAAGTGCGACAAGAGCGGCACGCGCATCGTTGATTTGCCCACAACGCGTTGCCGCCTCTATCAACTCGGGCAGCAACAACGTCGTCCACAGTTCTTCGGTGTGCTCGCACCCGTGTCGGGCCGCCACCAAGGCCTGCTCGTAACGCCCCAGCCCGTTGCACAGTAGCGCTGTCGCCAATTCGATTGACGCCAAACCCATTCCCTCACCGCGGGCCACCGCATAGTGCTTACCCTGCTGCACCAATCGAGCAGTTTCGGCTTGGTCGCCCCGCCAGGCCGCAAGCGGAAGCGCCGCGTAGGGAAAGACCGTGGTGACCGTCGAAGCGGCGATCGATTCGGCCTCGGTGATCAGCTGCCGGGCCGCTGTGAAATCCCCACTCCAAGTGAGCGCCGCCGCCAGCGAGTGCAACGCCACGGCCAACACGCGTTGGTCCTCCGCGGCGCGGGCGAGCTCGACTTGCCGAGCCGGCAGGTGCAACCACGCGCGATCGTCCCAAGCGATGATGGCGCCGTGGCAGGCAAGCCACAGCCACCGCGTCCCGCCCTCGACACTTGGTCCGTCGGCGGCACAGAATCCGTCCAACGCGCTTCGAACCAGCCCGATACCTGCTCGGGGGCCACCGATGACCACGGCTGTCAACCCATCCAACAGGAGGTCTGCCGGTCGTTCCGGTCGACGGGCCGCAGGGGCGGCCGCCGCGGCCGTCGCCACTTCCAACACGCCGCCGCTGCCGGCGAGACGGCCCGCGAACAGCACCGCCGATAGCGCCTCGAGAAACAGTTCGCGCGCTGCCCGCGCATCGTGCGGCGCGCGCTCCCGGGCCAGCGCAGTCAAGGCGGCAGCGGCGTCGCTGCCACACTTCGAGGTGAACATCATCTCGCCGCGGAGCGCGGACGGTAGGGAACCGCTTCGCCCAAACAACGAGATCGGGTCCGCGGGGTGCATCAGTGCGCTCGCCGACGAAGCGGTGGCCGCGTGTCAGTCCGGCCGGTCGGCGGGGCGATAACACCGGACTTGATGACTTCGCGCCCGCCCCGGCTCCGGGCGTAAATCATGTCCGAAAGTGTATCGGCTGTGGGTGAAAAGCGCCCTGTCTGCGAATGCCGAACCGGCTCGCTGAGACGGCCACGAATGCACGACGACTACCAGGTCTTGAGGATTCCGCGTCGGGCAACCCCGAATCATCATCGACGTAGGCCGGGCGTAGGGGGTCCCCCCTTCGTGGAGCTTTGGAGGCAGCAGCATGACCACCGTTCGTGAGGCGATCCTCGACCTACTGCGCGCGCATCGCTTGACGACCGTCTTCGGCAATCCTGGCTCGTCGGAATTGGCTCTGTTGCAAGACTTCCCAGACGACTTCCGCTATGTGCTCGGGCTCCAGGAAATGGTGCCGGTCGGGATGGCCGATGCATACGCACAAATCACCCGGCGACCCGCGCTCGTCAATCTGCACACCGCCCCCGGGATGGGTAACGCGCAGGGCCAGATCTACAACGCATTCATCAACAAGACTCCGCTGATCGTGACCGCCGGAAATCAGCGCCGCACGATGCAGAACCAGTACTGCCTGCTGACGAACGTCGAGCCCGCTCTGGTGCCGAAGCCATTCGTGAAGTGGGCGGCAGAACCCGCGATCGCCAGCGAGGCCCCTGCCGTGTTGGCCCGTGCAATCCACCTGGCAACCACGCCGCCGATGGGTCCGGTATTCGTCTCGCTGCCGATGGATGACATGCCGGTCCAATTCGATGACACGCAGGCCGCCGATGTCGCCGCCGTGCGCGACCGCTCGGTGACCCACACCGCGGGCTTTTCCCAGGACGTCGCCGAGCGGATCGGCGGCCGACTGGAGTCCGCGAAATCGCCGGCACTGATCGTGGGCGGCGACGTCGAACGCTATGGCGCGTGGGCGGCGGTGATCGCGTTGGCGGAGCGCACCCAGTCGGCCGTCTGGACGGCACCACTTACGGGGTGGAGCGGATTTCCGGAGAACCACCCGCTGTATCAAGGAATCCTGCCGCCCGGTGCCGGCTGGATCTCCGAGATGCTGGCCGGACACGACCTGCTCCTGGTGATCGGCGCACCCGTCTTCCGGTACTACCCGTTGGTACCGGGACCGTATGTCCCCGCGGGCGCGAGCCTGATTCAGATCACCAATGACCCGGACGAGGCTGCGCGCGCCCCCGTCGGGGACGCGATCGTGGCCGACGTCGCCAGTGCGGCCGAAGCACTGCTCGCGGCGACCAACCCCACCCAGCGGCGGGCTCCAGCCGCCCGTGCGCCGATCCCGGACCTGGAAAATTCGCAAACGCCGCTGCGACCCGAAGCGCTATGGACGGCCGTGGGCCGAGGCGCGCCGCCGGACACGTTGTGGGTCAGCGAGGCGGGCAGCAATGAAGTCGCCATCACGAACAGCATTCGACCCGGCAATCCGTTCTCGCACCTATCGTCGGCCGGCGGCGGCCTGGGCTTCGGGCTACCCGCATCCGTCGGTGCTCAACTAGCCGCTCCCGACCGTCCCGTCGTCGCGTTGATGGGCGACGGTTCGATGCAATACGCGATTACCTCGCTCTGGACCGCTGTGCAGTACCAGATCCCGGTGACCATCGTGGTGGCCTCCAACGCCGAATACGGTGTGGTCAAAGAATTCGGCGGATGGGAAAAGACGCCGGGGGTACCCGGGCTCGACATACCCGGGCTCGACGTCGTCGCAACGGCGGCCAGCTACGGCGTCGACGCCTATGAAGCCCACACCACGGACGAGGTCACCGAATTGGTGAAAAGCGGTATCGCTGACCGGCACCGCCCCACCCTCATCAACGCGCGTACGACTCCGGTCGAAGGCTGACATCACGGCGACCCGCGGGCGGGTTCGGCGGCAAGGTCCTCCGAATAGATTGGAGCCGAATGCCTTTGGCGTAAAACCGGCTAGCTCGCCAGCCCGACGATCGCCAGCATGAACAGCACCCCGCCGAGTGTGCATGCCAGGGTCGCCGCGGTGCGATGGCCGGCATGTGCCCTCGGCAGGATGTCGGCGCTGGCCAAATACATCAGGAAGCCCGCGAAAAACCCGAGATACACCTCGAGCAGGCGATGGGGAATCGTCACCGCCAGCGTGAGAGCCGCCCCGGCGACCGGTGCCACGGCGTCGGCGCCGAGCAGGGTCAGGGCCCTCCGCCGGTCGTTGCCGTAGAGCGATGTGACGGTGTAGGTGTTGAAGCCGTCGGCGAAGTCGTGGCCGATCACCGCGACCGCCACCACCGCGCCCGCGGCCGCTCCCGCCTGGAATGCGGCGCCGATGGCGAATCCGTCCATGACGCTGTGGCCGATCAGACCCGACGCGGCGAGGATCCCGATGCCGGGCGCATCCGGCTCACCGGCATCCTCCGATCCGTCACCGCGATGGATGCCCACCGTGTGTTCGATGACGTGCAGGACCAGAAAGCCGAGGACGAACGTGAGCAGCGGAGCCGGTATGCCGAAGAGGACCCAGTACTGCCGGCTCAACGCCTCCGGCAGCAGGTCGAAGCCGACCGCGCCGAGCATCAGCCCCGCCGCCAACCCCAGCACCAGATAGCGGTAGGAACCGATCCGCAACGCCGCATAACCACCCAGCAGCGTGGTGATGAACGAGCCGAGGGCCACGAGAACAACCACTGCGGGCCCACCTCTCTGCGACCGGTACCGGTGAAAAGGTAGCGCGACACCCGGCGATCGGCGACCCGGCGCACCCGCGAGTCGGGGCCGCGAAAGTGCCGCTAGCGAAGCGCTTCTGAGCTAGCCGCCGTAGCTGGGGCGTCCCAGCTTGAGCTCGTGCTGGGCGATCATGTTGCGGAAGACTTCCAGGGTGCCGCCGTAGATCCCCAGCGGCAGCGCCAGCCGGTAAAGATGTTCTGCCGCACCGTCGGTGGCCGAGCCCGCAGTTTCGGTGGGCAACGCCGACGCTGTCCCGAGGATGTCCATCAGGTCCGGCGTGACGTCGCGCATCGTCTGCGCGATTGCGACCCGCCCGAACATCCCGGGGGCGCTCAGCGCCGCCTCCATCCGGGCGACGTCGCGCCCGAGCCGGTATTTCACCGAGTCGTCATCCAGCGGCCGCCGGCCGTCGGGGCCGGGTTGAGCGGCGACCGCCACGACGGTGTCGACGACTTCGGCCATCAGGTCGCCGTGCGCCGACATCGCGGCAATGTATTGCAGGCCATGGTCTTCCGGGTCCACGATCCCGTGCTCGGAGTCCAGTGCCGCGCGCATCACCGTCCAACCGCCGTTCACCTCGCCGATGCGGTAGCGATCGTCGACGCGGACGTCGCTGTAGTAGACGATGTTGGTGCGGTCACCGTCCAGGGTGCGGATGCCCTGGATCTCGATCCCGGGCGAGTCCAGCGGCACCAGAAACATGGTGAGGTTCCTGTGTTTGCGCCCCTGCGGGTCGGTGTTGGTGAGCAGGAAGACGTACCGGGCGTTTTGGGCGTTCGACGTGAACATCTTGGAGCCGTTGATGATCCAGCCGTCGCCGTCGCGCACGGCGCGGGTCTTGCAAGTCGCGACGTCGGAGCCGCCTTCGGGCTCGGTGTAGCCCAGGCAGAGCCGGATCTCGCCGGCGAGCACACCGGGCACCACCTGGTCGGCGAGCTCCGGCGCCCCGAATTGGCGCACCAGCCGTGCGACCACGGATGTGGTGCCCCAGTGATACCACGGCGTGTGGGCCCGGGCGATCTCGAGCTGGAAAATGCGCCGGCGGACCGGGCTGAACCCGCCCTCGGACTCCAGCTTCCAGTCCGATTCCAGGTAGCCTGCCTCGCCCAGCGCCAAATGCACGTGCTCGTCGAAGTTTTCGCCGAACTCGAGCTGACGATGGAGCACCTCGTCGGTGACATGCTTCGCGATGAACGCCCGGGTCTCGTCACGGAAGCTCTGGTCCTCGGGTGAGAGTTCGACGCGGGAGAAGTCCATCAGGCCGCGTCGATCACCAGGGTGCGGAAGCGGTCGAGGGTCTCGAGGGCATGGGCCATGCTGTCACCGGGCAGGTGAACGCTGACCCACGTCACGCCCAGCTTCGCCAGCTTGTCCAAACCGTCGAGGTAGGCGTCGGCGTTGAAGTCGTCGTCGGTGATACTGCCACCCTCGAAGTTGGTGAAGGTGATGTCGATCGCCGACCAGTCCCGGCCCGCGGCATCGCAGCGCCGCCGCAGGTCCTCGATGCCCTCGCGCAGGCGTCCCGCCGAGTCGATGACGGCGGTTCCCGCCGTCTGCGCCAGTTGGGGCGGCGCGGGAAACGGGCACCAGCCGTCACCGTACTGCGCCACGCGCTGGCGTGCCGACGACGTGTTGCCCCCGATCCAGATCGGCGGGTGCGGGTCGCTGACCGGCCGGGGGTGCGCGGTGATCCCGCGGGCACTGAAATGCCTTCCCTCGTAGGTGATGTCGTCTCCGGTCCAAACCGCCCGGATCAGCTGCAACGCTTCCTCGAACAGCTCGGCCCGCTCGTCGTAGCTCACGCCGAGCGCGGCGAACTCCCGCTTGAGGTAGCCCACACCGACCGCGAGCGTGAACCGGCCGCCGGAGAGCAGATCCAGCGTGGCGCCAGACTTGGCCACCACGAACGGATTTCGATACGGCAGCACCACGATGTTGGGGATCAGCCGCAGCGTGTTCGTGGTGGCGGCCGCGAAACCCAGCGCGACGAAGGGATCGAGCGCGTCGTGTCCGCCGGCCTCCAGCCACCGCTGCGACGGCGCCGGGTGATCGGTGAAGCCGAACCCGTGGATGCCGGCCGCTTCGGTGGCGGCGGCCACCTTGCCGATGCCGTCGCCGCTCACCAGCTCCGGGTTGTACGGGTGGCTGTGCATCGGGTGGGTGATGGTGAAGCGCATGACCGGGACCAGCCGCTAGAACCGTGCGCGGGAGTCGATCGCCGTGTCGCTGGTGCGCAGCGGCCTGATCAGCGCCTCTTGGGCGAAGGAGCACAGCAGCTCGCCCTCCTCGGAATGCACCGTGCCGCGCACGTAGGACATTCCCGCGCCGACCTGGGTGCTCTCGTGGGTGTAGAGCAGCCAGCCGTCCCAGCGGACTGGTTCGTGGAACGCCACCGAGATGCTCATCGGGGCGGTGGACACCGTCAGGTGGGCCTGCGCGGTGCCGATGCCCGGGTGCGCCCGCATTGTGGTGGAGATGCCCAGGTGGCCGGTGAAGTAGGCGAGCAGCGCCTTGGCCAGGTCGTCCCGTTCCGGAATCGGGTCGTAGTGCAGCCACGCGTGCAGTTCCGGGGGCCCGACCTCGTCGGGGCTGTTGACGTCGACGACGTCGACCAGGCGCAGTTCGCGCCCGACCATCGGCATGGGCGAGGGGTTGGCGCCGGCGGGCCTGGTCACGTCGGGGCGCGGCAGGTGATGGCGGATGACGTCGCCGGTCGGGACGTCGGCCAGCGCCGTGATGCTCAGGCAGCGCCGCCCGTTCTGCTGCACGGCGACAACCGCGGTGGCGGTGGACCGGCCCTCGGCGACGACGTCGAGGACGAGCTCGATGGGCGGACCGACGGTCACGGCGCGGGAAAACACCGCGTGCGCCGAGCGCACCGACTTGTCCGGGAATCGCTTGGCAACCGCGACAATCGCCTGGGCGAGCACCTGGGTGCCTTCCACCACCTGCCGTTCGTCGCCGCCGGCTATACCGGTGTCGCCGGTGAACCGGTCCTGCCCGTCGGCCTGCACGTCGAACAGATCCAGCAGGCCCTGCACCGTCCACTCAGTCTGCTCAGAATCCGTGGTCAAGTCCCGCTCCACCTCTCGCGCTAGCAGCTTTGGGCTCAGCGTGACACTTTGAGTAGGATTTGTAAAGCTTGGCTAATTAGGCCGCGGCACGACGCGTCGACGCACCGACGGAACACACACGGAGGCAACGCAATTGGGCATCGTGACCAGCACCTCGGAGACCGCATTCACCCAGTCCGCCGAGACCGTCTACGACTTTGTCACGAATCCGGAGAACTGGACCAAAACCTATCCCGGCAGCGCGCACATCGGCGGCCTCCCGGAGCTCCCGCTGCGGGTCGGCGACACCTGGGAGGAGGCGGGACCGGACAGTGACCGGATCTTCACCTGGCAACTGGCGGCCGCCGTGCGCCCGACGCTCTTCGTGTTCACCTCGATCGGGCGACTGGGGCACGACCGGGACGGGAACGGCGGAATGGAGGGCCGCATCACGGTGGCGTACCGGTTCACCAGGCCGGGCCAGGACGTCACGCTGTTCTCGCGGACGATGACGATCGAGGCTTTCAAGCACGCCCCGCTGCCGGATCAGCTCTTTCAGCAGGTCAATCCCGCGAAGATCGACGCGTACCACGAGGCCGTCGCGGGCGAACTCGCCAAGTCGCGAGATTGACACCGATACCCGCGGTGCATGACACTTTGGCGGTGTTTTGTAAAGCGGTGGAGGGGGTGCGCGGATGATTCCCGAACCGCTGGCCAACAGCTTCTGCTTCGGCGAGGGCCCGCGCTGGTTCGAGGGGCTGCTGTGGTTCTCCGACATGCTGGGCGAGGCCGTGCACACCTCGACCATGGGTGGGTCGGTGACCACGCTGCCGCTGCCCGGGCACTCGCCTTCGGGACTGGGTTTCCGGCCCGACGGATCGCTGCTGATCGTCTCGGCCGAAGACCGCAGGGTGCTCCGCTACGACGGTGAGACGGTCGACGTCATCGCCGATCTCGCCGACCTGGCGCCGGCCAACCTCGGCGACATGGTCATCGACGACGCGGGC
>NZ_LZJA01000172.1:0-2011 GCF_001666785.1 Mycobacterium sp. E3305
AACGCGGTGACGCCCGCGCCCAGCAGCGCGGCCCCGCCCAGCACGTAACCGCGCGCGTCGCCGGCGCCCAGCGCGGCCTCGATGATCGCGTCCTTGGAGAAGAAGCCCGCGAACGGCGGCACGCCGATGATCGCCAGATAGCCGAGACCGAAGGTGGCAAAGGTGATCGGTAGCGCCGCGCGCAGGCCGCCGTAGCGGCGCATGTCCTGTTCCTCGTGCATGGCGTGGATCACGGCGCCGGAGCCGAGGAACAACCCGGCCTTGAAGAACCCGTGGGTGAGCAGGTGCATGATCGCGAACGCGTAGCCGGCCGGGCCCAGCCCTGCGGCCAGCACCATGTAGCCGATCTGGCTCATCGTGGATGCCGCGAGCGCGCGCTTGATGTCGTCCTTGGCGCAGCCGATGAAC
This sequence comes from Mycobacterium sp. E3305, assembly GCF_001666785.1. Taxonomy (NCBI): domain Bacteria; kingdom Bacillati; phylum Actinomycetota; class Actinomycetes; order Mycobacteriales; family Mycobacteriaceae; genus Mycobacterium; species Mycobacterium sp. E3305. Next base: position 409 of record NZ_LZJA01000172.1, read on the forward strand.
GCGCCGAGCAGCAACGTGACGGCGCCGACGATCACGACCGCGGTTTGCGCGTCGGGCGCCAGGTTGTACAGCGGGTTGGACCGCACGATCAGGTAGACGCCGGCGGTCACCATGGTGGCGGCGTGGATCAGCGCGGACACCGGGGTGGGGCCCTCCATCGCGTCACCCAGCCAGGCCTGCAGCGGCACCTGCGCGGACTTGGCGCAGGCGCCCAACAGCAGCAGCAAGCCCATCGCCGTCAGCGCCCCGCGGCCCGCGGCGGGCGCCCCGGCGAACACCCCGGCGTAGGACAGCGTGCCGAAGGTGCTGAACATCAAGAACATTCCCAGCGCCAGCCCGGCGTCCCCGACGCGGTTCATCACGAAGGCCTTCTTGGCGGCCGTGGCCGCCGTTGGCTTGTGGTACCAGAACCCGATCAGCAGGTAGGAGGCCAGGCCCACGCCTTCCCAGCCGACGTAGAGCACCACGTAGTTGTCGGCGACCACCAGCAACAGCATCGAGGCCAGGAACAGGTTGAGGTAGCCGAAAAACCTTCGCCGGTCCGGGTCTTCGGCCATGTAGGCGACCGAATAGATGTGGATGAGCGACCCGACTCCCGAGATCAGCAGCACGAAACACACCGACAGCTGGTCGATTTGCAGGCCGAGGTCCACCTGCAGTTGGCCGACCGGGATCCAGGTGAACACCGTCTGGTGGATGACCCGGTCCTCGGCGCCGCGGCCGAGCAGCTCGCTCAACAGGCTCAGGCCGACGCCGAACGCCGCGAGCGCGGTGGCGCAGCCCAGCCAGTGGCCCCAGGCGTCGGTGCGTCGGCCGCCGAACAACAGGATCGCGGCACCCGCCAGCGGCAGCGCCACCAGCAGCCAGGTGTAGTGAGTCATGTTGGCCCCATATTGGCGATGTCAGCCTTTGAGTAGGTTCGCGTCGTCCACCGACGCCGATTTGCGGGCACGGAAAATCGTCATGATGATGGCCAGCCCGACGACGACCTCGCACGCGGCCACCACCATCGTGAAAAACGCGATCATCTGGCCGTCCAGGTGGCCGTGCATCCGTGCGAATGTGACAAACGCCAGGTTGACCGCGTTCAGCATCAGCTCGACGCACATGAACATCACGATGGCGTTGCGTCGCAACAGCACACCCGAGGCTCCGATGGTGAACAGCAGGGCCGAAAGGTAAAGGTAATTGGCCGGATTCACGAGGTGCCACCTTTGATCGCCTGGCGGGAGGGGGTTGCCTTGCCGTCGGCGCCGCGGCTGCGCAGGATCGGCGACACCGACAGCTTCGAGTACGACCCGTCCGGCAGCAGCGCTGCCACGTCGACGGCGTTGTGGCGCGCGTAGACGCCCGGGCTGGGCATCGGGGTCGGGTGCCCGCCGGGCTGGAACCGCTCCTGCGACAGCTCCCGCTGCGTCTTGCGGCGCTCGAAGCGTTCGCGGTGGGCCAGCACCATCGCGCCGATGGCCGCGGTGATCAGCAGCGCGCTGGTGAGTTCGAACGCCCAGACGTACCGCGAGAAGATCAGCGCCGCAAGCCCTTCCACGTTGCCGTTGGCGTTGGCGGTGGTCAGGCCCGCGAAGCCGACGGTCGCGGCGGTGCC
>NZ_LZJA01000173.1:0-16812 GCF_001666785.1 Mycobacterium sp. E3305
GGTAACGCTCGAAAACCCCGGCCAGGATGAGATGGCCCAGGCTGCGCTGGGCCCACAGCGCCATTTCCGTGATGAGCACGGCGTTGGATGCCGGCTGATCCATGGGCATTGCCGGACTTCCCGGACCGCCGTGCTGCACGATCGTCAGATCCAGTTGGCTGCACAACTGCCAAATCGGCTCATACCGAGTGTGGAACAGCGGGGCGACATTGGGGTCGCCCGGCGATACTGGGGGCAGCAGCACTCCACCGAAGCAGCCTTGCTCGTTGCCCCAACGAATTTCGTCCAGCGCGGCGTCGACGTCGTTGGGGAATACCTGGATCAGTCCTCGCCGGCGTGCGGGTGCCAGCGAACAAAAATCGACCTGCCATCGGTTGTGCGCCTGCACGCCCGCCCAGCGGTGTTCGAACTCTGCTCGGTTCTGGGGCAACGAGATGGTGATGTTGGGAGACGTCGGAAAGAAGGGAGGAACAGTGTTGGGCAGCAACAGCTCTGCCGCAACCCCGTCAGCGTCCATCTCGGAAATACGCAACTCATGGTCCCAGTTGCGCTTTGCGGTAGCGATGATCAAGTCATCGAAAGGACTGGCATACGTCGTGGCCCACGCGTCGAAGTCGTCGTGGAACGCCTTCGGGAGGTACGGCTTGTATTCGAGGAGGTCGGCGCCGGCGTGGGTATCCGCAGAAATGACAGTGTAGCGGGACGGGGTCTCAGGGGTGGCCATCAATCATCTCCTCAATGAGAATGCGACACCGGTCATTGTCTCGTGGCCGATAACTATGCATGATGAATGTTTCGTTCGGCGGATTCAACCCCGTCCCGGAGCCAGGGCAGTTCTAGATGGGATCGAACGCCGAGATAAGCCATGCGCCATGGACTTTGATCAAGCTGACCATGACGCTGCTGGCGGTCTGGACCGGCTCAGGTTGATCCTTGCTCGTTGTGGTCTGATCGAGGAAGACCAGCACCCTGGCCGTTTCTGGGTGCAGCTCGCTGATGACCGCGCGCTTGACCGCTGCTTGGGTATTGACGGCTTTCTGCTTGGCTGCGGGCGCCACGATTTGGTCGGCAAATTTGCCGTAGTACGTCAAGAAGTCACCGGTCAGGTGTGACTTTGCACCGGCCAGGTCGCTTTCCAGTTTGTCGGGTGTGTAGGACAGCAGCGCGACGGTCCCCTCGGTTGCGGCACCGATCACCGCCTTTGCCGCAGCGTCGTTGGTCTGCTGGTCGTGTCGATATTGGCCAAAGTACAGTGTGGCGGTTGCGGCGGCGGCCGCTACCAACAGCAGACCGATGATGAGTAGCGGCCAGTGCGATAGTGCGGTTCGTATCCGGGTGCGGCGCGTCTCGCTGGCGGCGTCTGCGGTCGTCCTTTGATCGTCACCGGTAGTGTCGTCGCGCTGGTCGTCGCTGGCCCCTGCGAGGGCGAGTTCAACGTTGGTGAGGTTGTCGTTTTCGAGCTGCCCGATGGTCATGGGATGAACTCCATGCTTGACATCTTGATTTTCCCGCCGTCTCGGGCCAGTTTGACGCTGAGCCGCCAAGAACGCGGCTGCTCGGGGGCGCCGGTGGTATTGGAGAGCGTGGAGCTGGCGGCAACGGCCACGACTGCGGTGTCCTCGGTCATGGATTCCAGGCACGCGGCTTGCACGGTCGTCTTGGCCGAGACCTTCGCGGTCTGAGCGGCTTTGACGAACTCCGCGGCCGCGCCGCGGAAGTCATCTCTGAACTGCCCGGTCGAGCTGTCGATGATGCGCTGTACGTCGTCTTTGGCGCTGTCCGCGCTAATCGACATCAGGGTGACCACGACTTGTCGTGCGGCCGCTGTGAATTCCGCGGCACGCTGTTGCTTGTCTAGCAGCTGATTGTGGTGTCGGACCATGACAGCACTCGCGACGAGAAGCGCTGCGGTGCAGAGCATCCCGACGGACGCGACCATCGTGGTTCGTTTCGGGCGGTGGAAGTATGTCTTTCTCTGCCGCCGGGGCGCCTTGCCGCCTTGATCGGGCAGTTCAGTGGCATCGGTGATGTCCCGATCGGTGACGTCATCCGCGGGAGTTGCCGACGCATCGTCGGCTGGGGTCTCAGCGATTTCTGCCGATGCGGTGTCGGTTGCTTCTGACTGTTGGTGTTGCCGCATGGACTGGACGCGGGCCCGGGCAGCGGCGGCGAGCGCTTCGGCTTCGGCAGCTTCTGCCTCCGCTGCCTCGAGAAGCTGAGCATCGACGGGCCGCTCGGAGGTGACATCGAGAGGACTCGCGTCCCGTTTCGGGAACGAACTGGCGGCGGGCATTGCCGTGCTCTCTCCGTTTCCGCCGCGTGCGAGCGAAGCTGGCCGGGCGATTGGTTGATACAAGCGGCTAGTAGCGCACAAGGTAGCGTCGTGCGGCGCAGTCTTGGACTGCAGTTCCCGCTGAGTGAGCATTCACCTCGGCGCCTGCCGAGCACCGAATTACCAGTGGCGCACCGAACACAATGCGCCTTTGACGCCGTTGTTGGTGGCCACGACTGCCCCGTCTATGGCGAGTTCGCAGTGAAAGTCCGGCGTGGCCGGCGACATCCCGCTGGTGGCGACGACCATGGCCCATTCATCGGGAGCTGCCAACCAGACGTCCCGGGTCCACCGTGTGGCTGGCCCCACGTCGGCCTCGACCTTAGGGCTGAATTGGTACGGGTCGTGGCTGTATTCGGCCCAGCCGGGCGGATCGGCGTCCCGGAAGTAGATGTCTGCGGTGACGCGGCGCTGCGCGGTGACGGTGTAGGTGACGTGGTGCAGCACCGGCTCGTCAGCACGGGCAACGGGCGTCGCGGATGCGGCCGTCGCAACGAGGATTGCAACCGCCAGCCCGGCTAGGGACTGCGCGGGACGCCCGAGCATATTGTTCGCCACCGGCATATGGGGTGATTTAGGTGTCGCCACGAACCCAGCGGGGTGCACCGTCGACAGACAGGCATGTGAGGAACAAGCCATCGGGGGCTTGTGCGACCGAGTTTTCGAAGCCCTCGCAGTTGGAGTTCTCCTCTTTGATTCCCCACATCGAGGGGGAACGGAAGTACCGGGGTTCATAACGCCGCGGAGATCCGCAGAAGACCAACCGGCCCCACGAGGTGGTGCCGAACACGAAGTGGGTGGTATCCGGGCACGGCGCGCCCAGCACGACACCTCCGGTGATACCCGGGACGCAGGTTGGGTTGTCACACGTGGACGGTCCAGCCCACCCGTGGACGGGTGTGCACGCCAGGAGGGCCGTCACCGCCATGGCCACGGGCAGGATCGCTCGCGTCGCGCGTCTTTTGAGGCGTAGGTCTGCGAGACGACCCGAATGCTGCGAGGTGATGGATGGTTTCATTCTCGGCCCTCACCCACTCTTGACGAGCTTGAACGGCATGCTGATGAACAACGTCTTACTTCGCCCGCAGGCGCCGCTGACGCCGGTCGTCTCGTCGGCGCCGGTGAGAACGGCCGAGGTTGGATCGACGGCATCTCCGTCGGGGTTGGTGGGGACGAACCTGAAGACCTGGAATCCCTGAGCCGCGGTTCCATCCGGGCAGGGCTGCCAGTTGTCGACGATGTGCTTGACGAACCACACACCGCCGGTTTGATAGATCGGGGCGCGCCAACCCCAGTCGCTGACTACCGTGCCGGTGCATTCGGTGGGATAACTGCAGGTCGTGTTGATCGTCCAGATACTTCGGATGCTGGCCTCGTTGTGAAAGATCTCGTTGGTCTTGGTCCACTCCCCGTTGGATGTCGCCGTGTAGGTGCCGTTCAGGCCCCAGTCGCCGGCCGCGCTGCCGAGGGGCGCGGTGCTTAGCGACATGACCACGACGGCGCCGATGAGGGCTGCGGTCCGAAGACGTCGGCGTGAGCGGCCGCTCATGTGGGGAAGAGGTCTTTCCAGGACCTCGTACCGGCGCGGGGGACCAGGTCCGATTGGCGATACACGGTGCCGTCGGGGGTGGCGTACCGGCCGGTTCGTGGGTCATAGGTTGCGACGGCAACCGATGGGCCGGACCGCCGAGGTGTGTATGCACTCGGCGCGGCAGCCGGGGCGGGCCCCTCGGAACCGTCAGGTGGCGGCGCTGCGGCCGGGGCGGGCGGCGGCGAATCCGGCGGGGGCCCGGGCGCGGGGCCGGCCGCTGGCGGCAGCGGTCCCGGCGGCGGGGTGCCCTCGAGTGGTCCGAAGATTTGGTCACCGAAGCTGACGCGGTCATCGGGCGGGACGCCCTGCGCGACGAGGTTCGGATCGAGGGGGTAGGGACCCAGGACGTGTTGGCGGATCGCCAACGGCTCGAAAGGTTTGTCGCTGTTGCAGATTTCGACCGTGGGCGCGCGCTTGCCGGGATGGCCCATGCACGGGTAGTTCCGGGCGCCGCGTACCCCAATGGGTGAATCCTGCGGCAGTTTGCAGTACAGCCCGTCGGGAGTGTCGATCACCGTCGTGTCCTCTGGTGACCGCCACGACGACGGCGGCAAGAACCCTACCGTGCATGCGGGCGGGTCGCCGATGGTAAGGGTGAAGTCGCCCAGGGAGTATCCGGTGGGATTGTTCTTGGGTGCGCCGTAGGACTGAGTGGCGGCGATGGTGGGCGGCAGCAACACCAGCAGCTGCTCGAGGGAGGGGTGATAGGTGACACCGACCTGGCCCAGCGTGGTGAGGTTCGCCAAGAGCATCGGCAGCGTCGGCTTGACCTGATTGAACAGGCGTGACGCCTCATCGGCGGCCCCTGGAGCCCCGTGCAGCAGCGTCCGTGTCTGGTGGTCGTCGGTGACGAGTTGTTGGCTGACGCCGGCGAGGCTGCGTGCCCACGTGCGGATGGCGCCGCCCGATTGCGCCTGGCCGTCGAGCAGGGGCCGGCTGTCGTCGATGAGGGTGCGTGACCGCTCGGCGTTGGTGTTGGCGTCGCCGACGAGTTGTGACGAGGAGTCCAGCAGCGACCCGACGTCGTACCCGGATCCGTTGAAGACCTTGAACGTTTCGTCGAGCAGACCGCTGATCTTGGTCTTGGGGACGCTGTTGATCAGCGTGCTGACTTGATCCAGCATCGGTCCGACGGCCTGTGGGATCGAGGTGTGTGCCGCGGGGATGATGGAGCCGTCATGTAGGTAAGGTCCTGCCGCCGTCGCTGGCTGCAGGTCCACATATTGCTCTCCGACCGCCGACACGCTGAGCACCTCCGCGCGCAGACCCGCCGGGATTTGCGGGCTGGTGTTCAACGACAGTGTGGCCTCGGCGCCGGCGCGGGTGGGCCGCACGTCGGTGACTTTTCCGACCTCCACTCCTCGATAGGTCACGTTGGAAAACCGGTAAAGTCCGCCGGTGCCCGGCAATTCCAGCGTGACCCGCATGCGGCCGACGCCCAGCAGGGTGGGCAGTTGCAGGTATTCGACGATCATCACGGTCATCCCGATGACCGACGCGATGGTGAAGATGGTCAGCTGAATTCGGACGAAGCGCGTCAACATCAGCGGTCCCCCACATCCTGTGGCACGAAATCGGTCGGCGCCGGGATCGGTGGCTGGCTGAGCTGCTGGGTGGTCACCGGGGCGCCGGCCGGCGTTGGCGGACCGGCCATGGGCGGCGTGGCCACCGCGTTCGGCGGGGCCGTGAGGGGCGCGGTGAGCGGGTCCTTGGTGAAGGTGGCATACCAGGGGTCTCCCGGGGCGGGCACCAGCGTGGCTCCCTCCTGCCCCCATCGTGTGCCCAGCAACAGTCCCCTCTTGAGCCGCGGGATCGTGAAGTCGAAAGTGATGAACTCGTTCAAATAGTCGCCCCGGATCGCGCGGTCGATGAAGTTCTGCGGGTAGGGATATGCCGGCGCGAAGGCCAGGACGGTGTCGAGGCTCGGGCCGACGTCGGCGAGTGCGCGCACGGTCGGCTCCAGATTTTTCAGGTTGGCGACCAGATCGTCGTGCGTGGCGTTGATCAATCCGGTGGCCGTGTTGCTGAACACCCGGAATTTATCCAGCGCGGTCGTGATCCTTGGCCGCTCTTTGATCAGAACGTCCAGTGCGGGCGGAATCCGTTGCAGCGCTTCGGTTATGACACCGCTTTGTCCGGCAAGGGTGCCGGCCAGGGCGTTCAATGCCGTGATGGATGCGTTGATGTTGTCACGCTGGGAATCCAAAACACCGACGAAGTCGTTCAAATGCGTCAGCAGATCGCGGATCTTGTCCTCGCGCCCGCCCAGTGCCGCGTTGAACTCGTTGATGAGGCCTCCGACCTTGCCCAGTCCCCCGCCGTTGACGACAACTGACAGCGAGGACAGGGTCTGCTCGGTGGACGGATAGGTCGAGGAGCGTTGCAGACCGATGGTCGCCCCGGGTGCGAGCCTGCCGGCCGCGGGCACGCCCGGTGGGGGGTTCAGTTCCAGGTGCATCGAGCCCAACAGGCTTGTCTGGCCGATCCTGGCGAGAGCGTTGGCCGGCACCACGGCGTCTGGACGCACCGAGATATCCACGTCGGCATGCCAATCGCGCAGCGTCATCTTGCCCACGCTGCCAACGACGACGTCGTTGATCATCACCGGCGAATTAGATTCCAGCGTACCGACATTAGCGATTTGGACGTGGTAAGTCACCGCGTCCTGGCCTCGTCCGACGGTGCCAGGTAGAGGCAGTGAATTGAGGCCATCGAAAGCGCATCCGGTTGCCGTCAACACCACCCATGACGCGATCGCTGCGAGACGCCGCGTTGATCGCGATCCGGTCACGGTGTGCCTCCGGGCTGGGATGCGGTCGGCAGCGGTGGTTGCGGACCAGCCGGCAGCAGCATGTCCTGCAGGCTGGCCGGGCCGGGGGCCGCTGGGGCCGGCCGGGGCACTCCCGGTGGGATTGGCGCACGGGGGAACAGCGCTGGCGAAGGGTCAGCGGGTAATCCGTTAGGGGCGTAGATCCCCGGGGGACCCGGCGGCAATTCCCATCCCGGAGGGGGTGGTATGTCGCCCGCGCCGGTGTAGGCCGACACTGCGGGTGGATCGGTTGGGATGGGGGGGACTCCGCCCGGCCCGCCGGGCATCAGGTTCGGATCCGAATAGACGAGGTTGTCCGGGCTCGGCGATTTGGCCAGATAGGCGTTGAACGGGATCGGTAGGTAGTTGAAGTTGATCAAACGCAGTGCGGGGCCCAAGTATTGGGCGCACAGCTTCGCCGTCTCGGCCGCGGTGGCATTCTTCACCGCGCCGATCGCCGAGCACACCAGTGCCACCGGATTGGCGAAGTTCGACATGGCGAAGGCTCCCCGTGCCGTTCCGGAGTCCGGGCTATAGATGTTGTAGCCGTTGGCGATTGCGTTGGGCGCCACGTGCAGAAGGTTTTCCACCGCCATGCGGTTGTCGGCCAGGTTTTTCGTCACGTTGGCCAGTCGTTGAATTTGTTCTGCGGTCTGGTCTCGGCTTCCGGCGATGAATCGGCGCACCTCACCGACCGCCGAGGATAGGTTGGTCAGCGCGGCATCCAAGTCTGACCGGTTGCCGTCCACGACGCTGCTCACCGTTGCGAGGCGGTCCTGGAATTCGACGATCTGGACGTTGCTGTCGCGCAGGGCGGTAACGAAGATCTGAAGATTCTTGATGATGTCGACGATGTTGCCGCTACCGCCGGCGAGGATGCGCCCGACCTGAGACAGCTCGGTGATCGTCCGCCGAAGCTTGTCGCCGTTGCCGTCCATGGCATTGGCCGCGCTGTCGATAAAGTGCCCGAGCGAACTGGTGGAAAGGCCGCTTGCGGGACCCAATTCGGTGGCCAGCCGCATCAGTTGCGTTTTGACCTGATCCCACTCGACGGGTACCGCGGTTCGCTCCACGCCGATCACCGCCCCATCGGCCATCGTCGGACCGCCGGTTCCCGTGGCTTCGTAAGCCGGGGTCAGCTGCACATACCGGGCCGCCACCAGGTTCTGTGCCACGATCACGGCCTTGGCGTCGGCCGGGATCGGCACATCACGGTCGACGGCCAGTGTCATCTTGGCCTGGGTCCCCTGGGGTTCGATGGACTTGATGGTGCCAACCTTGACCCCCACCACGCGCACCTCGTCGCCGGGGTAGATGGCGGTCGCGGAGCGGAAATATGCGGTAATCACCATGGGCCCGAACACTTCGGCGTGTACCACGAAAGCCGTTCCCGCAGCGATAAGTCCCACCAATGTCACCAGCAGCGCCTTGGTGTACCACGCCTTGTTCACCCCGGTCGCCATCATCGTCCTCCCGGAATGCCGTTGTGCGGCCAGGGGAATTCCGCGCGCGGTCCGGCATTGTCGGGTGGTTGACCCGCATTGACGCCCCGCCGGAATCCGAACGCGTAGTCCAGGAACGGTTGCAGGGCCTGCGCCGGGATCAGATTGCCGACGAATGCGTTGTAATAAAAGCCGTTGTTGACCGATTCGCCCTGGGTTACTTGGTATTTGGCTAATCCGACGATCGCCTTGGCGATGTTATCGCGGTTCTTTTCCAGCATCGCGGTGACCGAGTTGAGTTTGGCCAGTGTCGGCGCGAGTTCTTTTTCGTTGTCCGCCACCATGCCCGAGAGTTGCTGGGCCAGCGCCGAGGTGTTGGCCAGCAGGTTGACGATCGAGTAACGACGCTGATTCAGGACTCCGAGCAGGTCGTTGGCATTGAGCAACATGGTGTTGACCTGCTGGCTGCGTTCCGACAGGATGCCGGTGACATCGGCGGCGCTTTTGAGAAGATGGGCCAGCGATTCATTCCTGCTGTTCAACGATTGCGACAGTCTGCTCAGGCCGTCGAACGTGGGCCCCAGTCGTGGTGTGATCCGCTCGATCGTTTCGGCCAATGTGTCCAAGGATGCGTTGAGCGCGCCGGTGTCGGTGGCGGCGGTGTTGGCGGTGAAGTCGCTGACGGCGTCGGTCAGGGAGTATGGCGATGTCGTCCGATGTACCGGGATGACATCGGAGGAGTGCATGCTGCCGGCGCCTGCGGGCTCTAAGGCCAGCATCCGCGCACCCAGCAGGGTGCCCGTCCTGATGTGGGCTGTCGTGCTCGATCCCAGGTGCACATTGGCGTCGAGGCTAAAGGTCACCAATGCTTTGCCATGGCTGAGCGTGACGTCGGAGACCGTTCCCATTTTCACGCCCGACACTCGGACGTCGTTGCCTGCAGTTAGGCCCCCGGCCTCGGTGAACAGCGCCTGGTACCGGATGGAGGTAGCCATCGACCACAGCTGTTGGGGGTGCAGGCCGATGATGATGACTAGCACGATCAGCACGAACGCGATGAAGCCGGCCCGGATGAGTTGTGTGCCGCGATATTTCAGCATCAGGGTTCCCCGCATCGTCCGGTGTTTTGGGTGATCCACGGGAAGACGGCCGTGCGGCCCTGAAGGTCGGTGACGCGAATGGAGATGCCACACAGGTACTGGTTGATGAAACTTCCGTAGGCGCCCAACCGCACGAGTTTGCGGTAGTTTTCGGGGGCTTTCTGCAAAGCGAGGTCCAGCCGCGCCTTGTCATTGTCGAGCAACGGAGCCAGCCGATTGAGTTGGTCGACGGTACCGGCCAGCGGCGGACGGGCCTGGGTAAGCAGGTCGGCCAATGACGCGGTTCCCTTGTCGAGCGCGGTGATGGCGTCGCCTATCAGATCACGGTCAGCCGACAAGTCCGTGATGAGCCGCTCGAGGCGTCCGACCGTCGCCGAGAATTTGCCGCCGTCCTTGGCCACCGTGGCGACCACCTCGTTGAGATTGTCGATCAACTGCTGCACCACTTGCCCGTTGTCGGCCAGGGCGTTGGAGAAGGACGAGGTCTTGGCGAACAACGACTCCACATCGCCGCTGCTGCCTTGCAGAATCTGGATCAACGAGTTGGTCAGCGCATTCACCGATTGAGGGTTGAGCCCCTGAATCACCGGTTTGAGCCCACCCAACAACAAATCGAGGTCCAGCGCCGGCTCGGTGCGGTTTATCGGAATCCGCGATCCGGGCGGCTGAATCCCGGCAGAACCGGGGGCGTCGAGCAGGTCAAGGTAGCGATCCCCGACCAGGTTGAGGTAACGCACCGCGACTCGCGTGCTGGTAGTGAGCCTGACCTCGCGGTTCGCGTCGAAACTCACCAGCACGGTGTTATTCGATTGCAGCGCAACATGATTGACCGTGCCGACCCGGATCCCGGCGGCACGCACCGAATCACCGGCCTTAAGGCTGGAGGCATCGCTCAACACCGCGGAATAGCCATATGTCGAACCTGTGCGGTACTGGCCGAGGATGGCGAACAGGGCAGCCGTCAGCACAATAGTCACCACCGCGAACAGCCCGAACTTGACGGTCGTCCCGACCGAGCCCGTCATCCCGGCATCCCGATCTGTGGGGTGTTGCGCGGCGGCCCGTCGATCGGCCCGAACAGCCACTGCTTAAGACGATTGGAGTTCAACAGGATTCCCTGGTTTCCGTACTGCGCCTGGTTGGCGTCAATGTCGGTGACCAGGTAGGGCGGGCGGTGCCCGAAGCCCACGTCTGGTAGGCCCATGCATTGCGGACCGCCCGTCGCCGCGACCTTGGGGAGGTTCTGCGGGTACCGGTAACGTTCGGTGCCCAGCAGAAACGAATCCAGCAACAGGACACCCGGTACGGGCAGGGGCGGACCGGTGGCCAGCGGCTTGAGGCCGGCCAGCGCGCAGGTGATGGCTTGGTTGTATTTGTTGGTCAGGTTCGTGGTGGGGACCAGCAGATGAAGGACGGCAGTGAACGCCTGCGCGTTGTCCGCCAGCACGTCGTTTCCGATGTCGGCCAGCGCAATCGCGCTGATGAGCGCGGTGTCGAGATCACGCTGCCGGTCGACCACGGTGTCGCTCAGCCGGGTCGCGTTTTGAACCGTCTTAACCAGTTCGGGGGCCACGTCGGCGTAGGCGTTGAGCACCTGTGGGGCCACCGAGAGTTCGTGCCTCAGGGAGGTCAGGCTCGGGTCGATCTTGGTCAACAGGGCGTCCAGATCGGCCAGGGTGTGGCCGAGTTTGTCACCGCGGCCGCTGAACGCTTGCGCGAGAGCGCCAAGGGTCTCATTGAGCTTTTCCGGTTCGATCTGCGACAACACCGACACCAATTGCTCGAACACGGTGTCGATTTCGACGGTGACATGCTCAGAGTCAAGGATTTGGCCCGCCTTCAGCGACTGGGGGGAGGGATCGGGCGGTGGGATGAGTTGCACGAATTTCGACCCGAAGACGGTCGTTGATTCGATGTCGACGCCGGTATTGGCGGGAATCAGATTCAGCCAGGAGGGATTGATCGCCAGGTGAATCGCGGCCCGGCCGTCGGGCAGGTTGTCGATCGAGGAGACCTTGCCCACTTGTGCACCATGCAGCTTCACCTTGGCGTCCGGGTTCATCACCAGTCCCGCCCGGGGCGATAGCACCGTGACCGGCACCGATTCGATGGCACCGCCTTCGAACAACACGATGGTGGCAGCGACGATCGCGCCGATCACACCGACGGTGGCCAGACCCAGCAAGGGGCGAACAGTGTTGTTCCACATCAGCTTTCTTCCCCTAGCCCGACAAGTTGAAGTTGCCGTTGGCGCCGTAAATGGCCAGCGAAACCAGCAGGGTGACCGACACGATGATGATCAGGGAAGTGCGCACCGCAGTACCCACCGCGACCCCGACACCCGAGGGTCCCCCGCTGGCGAAGTAGCCGTAGTAGGTGTGGGTGAACAGGATGGCCAAGGCCATCAGGATCGCCTGCAGAAATGACCACAATAGGTCGGTTGGGTTCAGAAACGTCGAGAAGTAGTGACCATAGAGCCCACCGGATTGCCCCAGCACGACCACGGTGGTGAATTGGCTGGCCACGAACGACAAGATGACCGCGATCGAGTACAGCGGCGTGATCGCCAGCATACCGGCGACGATCCGTGTGCTCACTAGGTAGGAAACGGGCCGGATCCCCATACTTTCGAGCGCATCGATTTCCTCATTGATGCGCATGGCGCCCAGTTGGGCGGTCACGCCGGCGCCGAAGGTGGCCGCCAAGCCGATGCCGGCGACAATCGGCGCCGAGATACGGACGTTGATGAACGCGGCCAAAAAGCCGGTCAACGCCTCGATGCCAATGTTGCCCAGCGAGCTGTATCCCTGGATGGCCAGCGTCCCACCCGTCGCCAAGGTGAGAAATCCGACGATGACCACTGTCCCGCCGATCATCGCCAAGGTGCCAGCGCCCATGCTGATTTCGGCGATCAAGCGGATGATTTCTCGCCGGTAGCGGGTGGCCGCAAACGGGGCCCCGGCGATCGCCTTCCCGTAGAACGCGACGTGGTCACCGATGCCGGTCAGCGCGCTGATCGGTCTGTTGATTTCTCGGGCCAGACCCGGATATGCCGCTCGCAGCGTCACCGTCTGCCTACTTCGCCGTCATCTGGATGCCGATAGCCGTCACCACGACGTTGATGACAAACAGCGACATGAACGCGTATACCACCGTCTCGTTGACGGCGTTGCCCACAGCTTTGGCGCCGCCACCGGTGATCGTCAGCCCGCGGTAGCAGGCCACCAGGCCGGCGATGAGACCGAACAACAGCGCTTTGACCGAGGAAATGATCAATTCGGGCACCCCGGTCAGCAGGGTGATGCCCGCCGCGAATGCACCCGGGTTGACGTCCTGGACGAACACCGAGAACGTGTAGCCGCCCAGGATGCCGATGATGCAGACGACGCTGTTGAGCAGCAGTGCCACCAGTCCCGATGCCAGCATGCGCGGGGTGACCAATCGTTGAACGGGATTGATTCCCAACACTTCCAACGCGTCGATCTCTTCACGGATGGTGCGCGAGCCCAGATCGGCGCACATCGCCGTGGCGCCGGCGCCCGCCACGATCAGCACCGTGACCAGGGGGCCGACCTGGGTGACCGCCCCGAAGGCTGCACCCGCCCCCGAAAGGTCGGCCGCACCCAGTTCGCGCAGCAGGATATTGAGCGTGAAGCTGACCAGCACGGTAAATGGAATGGCTACCAGCAGCGTGGGCATCAGCGAGACGCGTGCGACAAACCACGACTGATCCAGGAACTCTCGTCCCTGAAACGGCCTGCGGACAGCGAACTTCGCCGCATCGGCCGCCATCGCGGCCAGTCCCCCGATGGCCTGCATGGGCCCAGCCAGCTTGGCGCCAAACGACGAAAGCCCCGGCGACCAACGGTCGGGCGCCTTCGTGATCACCGGCTGTGGCTCCTTCACCTCGTCGACACCAGACATCGCAGCTCGGGTCACGCCCTGCACCACATCGGTCCGAGCTGCGTCGAGCAGAACCCTCCCAGTCGGGTGAGACGTGAACCACACGATGTCCCGCTTACCGGGACGCCTATCCATCGCTGCGGATCCCATGCGAGGGCACCCGAACCGGGTCCATACCGGGCCCCTCCCCGCCTAGGAGAGGACCACCCACCGGGACATGCGGCTGACATTGCCGATTCCGCGGAGCACCATCCCCGTTGTGAACAGTCCTCAGAGATATGCGAATCGCCGCGTTTTGATCAGCGGGGGTGGCTCGGGCATTGGACAAGCAACCGTGCTGCGCGTGCTGGAGGAAGGCGGACGAGTTGTGGCCGCCGACATCAGCGAGTCCGGGTTGAAGGACACGGTGGCCAAGGCCGACACGTACGCGTACCGGCTCGCCACGGTGACGTTGGACGTCGGCGACGAGCAGTCCGTCCGCGACGGTGTCGGCCGGGCGCTCGCGGCGCTGGGAGGTCTCGACACGTTGGTCAACGCGGCGGGGATTCTGCGCTCGGCCCATTTCCTGGACACCACCGTGGCCGATTTTGAGCAGGTACTCCGTATCAACCTGGTCGGCACCTTCCTGATGACCCGCGAGGCGATCCCGGCCCTACGCGAGGGCGTCGGTCCAGCCGTGGTCAACTTCAGCTCCACCTCGGCGGCCTTTGCTCACCCGTATATGTCCGCCTACGCCGCATCCAAGGGCGGAATTCAGTCGATGACACATGCGTTGGCAATGGAGTTCAGCAAAGAGGGAATCCGGTTCAACTCGGTGCAGCCGGGGTCAATTTCCTCCGGAATGACTGATGGCACAGGAGAATCGAAGCAGAGCGTAGGTCCGGGCCTACCTGCTGACGTCGACTTTTCCTTGTTCGGCAAGGTTCAGCCCGTACTTCCACTGGCTGACGGCGCGATCTTCGCCAGACCAGACGCTGTAGCCGCCGTAGTAGCCATGCTGGGCTGTCCCGACGCCTATTTCATCACCGGCACCGAAGTCCGTGTGGACGGCGGCTCGCATATGTGAGCCGCGACCAGCGGCCCCGCCGAGGGCAGTCCGCCATTGCGGTGGGTAACGGCATGTCGTCTGATCCTTCGGCCCAAACAGAATGGAGCGAACTTGAAGGCGCTCATACTGGGTATCTGCCTGGCGGCGGCGGCCTTCGGGCTCGTGCCCGTGGCCCACGCGGAGATGCGAACCGGCAATTACCAGCTTTTGATCACCGGCAGGTACGACTTCCATACCTGGATCTGGGCGATTTCGTCGTGCAGCGGTGACTGTGTCAGCGTGAGCGCGATACCCCAACCGGTAGCCAGGGCATTCGAGTACACCGGCACCGCTCGGTTCGCCGATGGCCGCTATACCTTGAGTGTCGACGTTCCCGACGGTCTGCGTTGTGGTGACATCTACTACGGCCCCGTGATACCCACGCACGACGTCTACGCATGGGATGCGTCCGCGCTTGCTGGCTCGTTGGACTCCTCGTTTTCCTCGGGTTGTAACGGGTCGCCGGCGGGAACCTACACGTATCCGTTCACCCTGGTCCGCATGTAGATCGTGCAGCCTAACCTTCTCCCCTGCGCGGCGAGTGGCTAACATCAACGACTTCCGGTCACCCGCCCGCACGTGTGGGTGGCGGTGATCGGCGATGCGAAGACAACGGCCTGGCTCCGGCCACCACGCGGGGCACCAAACCCAGCCCGCCATCGGGCCGCGTGTAATGACCAAGGAGGCTGACGGTAAATGGCTTTGGGCCATCTTGATCCTGTAGACGAGACCGGTGGCAATCCATGCTCACCGGCACGGTGGCTACGTCGGCTGCGCTTCGGCTCCCCGGGCGAGAGCGGTCACCATCGTGGGCATGCTCGCGCGCAGCATGAGCCAGATCAGCGGCCCTGTGAGCGGAATGCGGCTCCGAAACGTTGCCTTCCATACGATGTGAGATCCGCGAGACGTAGTGGATATATGAACATCGGCGCGGTGATCGGTGACGGGGATTCCCGAGAGGATGGTATAGGCGTGGTGGTAGGGGCGGTCAGCGATCAGAATTTTTTCGCGCATAGTCAAGCCGCTCATGGTGATTCGACGTATAGCCCCGGTACGGGAGTTGGCCGTTCCGGGGTACTCCCAGACCGCGGCCCGCACACCGCCTAGCCACTCAGGCCACCGCGTGACATCAGTGAGCAGGTCGTAAACGATCTGCGCTGGCGCGGCACATGTCCGCTCAAAGCGCAACGAGAAGCGCATAGCGTTGACGCTACGCGGAAACGGCGCATGTACCGGATCGGTAATCCCGACAGTCGGGATGCGCTGAGTAACGAGGCGGCGCCGCACGGATTGCCGGCACGCATCCCACCAGCTGTGATCGAGATGACTCCCAGTGTATGGAAACCGACTACTGCCTGCGGGTCGACTGCGCTGATGATGGTCAGAACCGGAATGCGTGATGACGGAAGGCATCAACATGGACACGCCAGATGTAGACGAAGTGGTCACCTATGCAGTGACCTCCGGAGTCGCTGTGGTCACCATGAACCGTCCGCGTTACCGCAATGCGCAGAACTCGGCGATGACCTACGCCCTGGATGCAGCGTTTAGGCGCGCAGTGGACGATGACGACATCAAGGTGATCGTGTTGGCGGGTGCCGGCGAGCACTTCAGCGCCGGTCACGATATCGGCACCCCCGAACGTGACCACAACGTGCGCTATGAGAATCGGGCGGTGTTGTGGTGGGACCACGTCGACAAGCCAGGCGGCGACCAACGTTTTGCGCGGGAGACAGAGGTCTATCTTGGGATGTGCCGAAGGTGGCGCGAAATCCCGAAGCCCACTATCGCGATGGTGCAAGGCGCGTGTGTGGCCGGTGGTCTGATGCTTGCCTGGGCCTGTGACCTGATCGTGGCCGCCGATGATGCCTTCTTCAGCGATCCCGTTGTGCGCATGGGCATTCCGGGCGTCGAATATTTCGCACACCCTTGGGTGCTCGGACCCCGGTTTGCCAAGGAGATCTTGTACACAGGTGAGAGGTTCAGCGCGCAGCGTGCCTACGAAATCGGTATGGTCAATCGAGTCGTCGCACGGCCGCAGCTACGCGATGAAACCTTCGGCCTTGCAACGCGTATCGCGGCGATGCCCCAATTCGGTCTCGCACTGGCCAAGCGGGCGGTCAACCACTGCGAAGACCACATGGGATTACGCAATGGCATGGACGCCGTCTTCGGTCTTCACCACTTCGCACATGCCCATAACGCCGAGATCGGGACCGGCCCACTCGGCGGGATGGACGCCAAGGCAATGACTTCACCTGCAAATGCTGAGGGAACCAATTCTCGTGCTTAGCAGGGAATTACACCACCAGCTAGCTGTCCAGTTGGCGCAGGCTGGGCGGAGCCGCTCACCGATCGCTCCGCTGACCGCTGTTCATCCGGAGATCGACGTCGTCGATGCCTATGAGATCCAGCTGATCAACATCCGGCAGCGGGTGGCCGAGGGGGCTCGGGTGCTGGGCCATAAGGTTGGCCTGTCGTCGAAGGCGATCCAGCAGATGATGGGGGTCGACGAGCCGGACTACGGGCATTTGCTCGACGAGATGCA
>NZ_LZJA01000174.1:0-560 GCF_001666785.1 Mycobacterium sp. E3305
GGTTGTTCCTGGACCCCACCCAGACGTACAGCTGCGCCTACTTCGAGCGCGACGACATGACCCTGGAAGAGGCGCAGAATGCGAAGTTCGATCTGGCGCTGGGCAAGTTGAATCTCGAGCCGGGGATGACGCTACTCGACATCGGTTGCGGCTGGGGAGGAGCGCTGCACCGGGCGATCGAGAAATATGACGTCAACGTGATCGGGATCACGCTGAGTCGCAACCAGTTTGCCTACAGTAAGGCCAAAATGGCCGCCATCCCCACCGACCGCTCCGTCGAAGTCCGGTTGCAGGGCTGGGAGGAATTCGACGACAAGGTCGACCGAATCGTCAGCATCGGCGCCTTCGAGGCGTTCAAGGCCGACCGGTGGCCGGCCTTTTTTGAACGTGCCCACCACATCCTGCCCGACGACGGTCGGATGCTGTTGCACACCATTTTGACCTATCAATGGCAGCAGATGCCCGCACTCGGCGTCAAGCTGACGATGAGCGATGTGAGATTCGCGCGATTCATCGGCACCGAGATTTTTCCGGGCGGCCAGCTGCCGACGCAGGAAGAT
>NZ_LZJA01000175.1:0-13593 GCF_001666785.1 Mycobacterium sp. E3305
TTCTCGATGGCCCGGCGCATGGTCGCGCCCCAGCCGCAGCCGATGTCCAGCAGCGTCATCCCCGGCTCGAGATTCAACTTGCCCAGCGCCAGATCGAACTTCGCATTCTGCGCCTCTTCGAGCGTCATGCCCTCGCGTTCGAAATAAGCGCACGTATAGCCCATTGTCGGATCTAGGAACAGGGCAAAAAACTCGTCCGAAACGTCGTAGATGGATTGCGATTCTTCATAGAACGGAGTCAATGTGGTCATGGGGTTCCCGATTACCCTTTCGCGTATTTAACGCGAGCATAATAACCGGAAAAACCAACATTGTCTTGACTTCGCGCGCTGGAATATCGGCGCCACGACGCCGGGCAGCTGCGCCGTCAGTAGGTGTAGAAGCCCTGGCCGGTTTTCTTGCCCAGCCGGCCCGCCTCGACCATGCGCAGCAACAGCGGCGGCGGACCGTAATGCGGTTCCTTGAACTCCTCGAACATCTTGTCCGCGATCAGCTTCAGGGTGTCCAGGCCCACCAGATCGGACAGCCGCAGCGGGCCCATCGGGTGTGACAGCCCGGCGACAACCGCCTTGTCGACGTCTTCGACGGTGGCAAAACCCGCCTCCACCATGCGAATTGCGGACAAGAGGTAGGGCACCAGCAGGGCGTTGACGACGAAGCCCGACCGGTCCGAGCAGCGCACCACCTGCTTGCCCAGGACGGCGCTCGCGAATTCCTCGGTTCGCGCGGCGGCGGCTTCGTCGGTGACCAGGGTGCTGACCAACTCGACCAGCGGGAGCACCGGGACCGGGTTGAAGAAGTGCAGACCCAGCACCCGCTGCGGATTCTTGGTGGCCGCTGCGATCTTCATGATCGGAATGCTGGACGTGTTGGACGCCAGCACCGCATCGGGATCGGTGACGACGGCGTCGAGTTCGGCGAACACCTTGGCCTTGATGGCATCGTCCTCGATGATCGCCTCGATGACGAGCTGGCGGTCGGCGAGGTCCTTCAGATCGGTGGTGAAGGTGAGCTGGCTCAGCGCCCGGTCGCGTTCCCGCTCGGTCACCTTGCCCGCGCTGACGCCGCGCTCCAGGGACTTCACGATGCGGTTGCGCCCGGCCGTGATCAGCGCCTCGGTGGTCTCGAACACCGTCACGTCGACGCCGGCTCTGACCGCGACTTCGGCGATGCCGGATCCCATCTGGCCGGCCCCGACCACCCCTACCCGCTGAATCGCTGCGTCGCTCACTGTCGTCTCTTTCGGTGTCGTATCGTCTTGCACCGCAATAGGCCCCGCCCAGGTTCGCTGGGCGGGGCCAATGCTACTTCACGGTGAGCAGCCGCAAACTCGCACGATCTGGATCGCAGCGGTGCGAGTTCGCGCCTGCTCGGCTCCGGAAGGAATCAGTGACTCAAGCCATCGGTTTCACTTCGTCCTCGCGGGCCTAAGCCCGCTCGTCCTCAGTGAAACTGACCCTCTTCGGTGGAGCCGGTCAGCGCGGTGGTCGACGAAGTGGGGTCGACCGTGGTGGCGATGCGGTCGAAGTAACCCGCACCGACCTCGCGCTGGTGCTTGGTCGCGGTGTAACCGCGCTCCTCGGCGTCGAACTCGCGCTCCTGCAGCTCGACGTAAGCCGTCATCTGGTTGCGGGCGTAGCCGTAGGCCAGATCGAACATCGAGTAGTTCAGCGCGTGGAAGCCGGCCAGCGTGATGAACTGGAACTTGAATCCCATTGCGCCCAGCTCCTTTTGGAACTTGGCGATAGTCGCGTCGTCGAGGTGCTTCTTCCAGTTGAACGACGGCGAGCAGTTGTAGGCCAGCAACTGGTCGGGGAACTCGGCCTTGACGCCCTCGGCGAACTTGGCGGCCAGCTCGAGGTCCGGGGTGCCGGTCTCCATCCAGATCAGGTCGGAGTACGGCGCGTAGGCCTTGGCCCGGGCGATGCAGGGCTCGAGGCCGTTGCGCACCCGGTAGAAGCCCTCCTTGGTCCGCTCGCCGGTGATGAACGGCTGGTCGCGCTCGTCGACGTCCGAGGTGATCAGGGTGGCCGCCTCGGCGTCGGTGCGGGCGATCACGACGGTCGGCACGTCGGCGACGTCGGCCGCCAGGCGGGCCGAGGTCAGCGTGCGGATGTGCTGCTGGGTCGGGATGAGCACCTTGCCGCCGAGGTGGCCGCACTTCTTCTCCGAGGCCAGCTGGTCCTCCCAGTGCGAGCCCGCGACGCCCGCGGCGATCATGGCCTTCTGCAGCTCGTAGACGTTGAGCGCGCCACCGAAGCCCGCCTCGCCGTCGGCGACGATCGGCGCCAGCCAGTTCTCCACCGAGGTGTCGCCCTCGACCTTGGCGATCTGGTCCGCGCGCAGCAGCGCGTTGTTGATCCGGCGCACGACCTGCGGCACCGAGTTGGCCGGGTACAGGCTCTGGTCCGGGTAGGTGTGGCCGGAGAGGTTGGCGTCACCGGCGACCTGCCAACCCGACAGGTAGATGGCCTTGAGGCCGGCGCGGACCTGCTGGACGGCCATGTTGCCGGTCAGCGCGCCGAGCGCGTTGACGAACTCGAGGTCGTGCAGCTGGCTCCACAGCACCTCGGCGCCGCGGCGGGCCAGGGTGTTCTCCTCGACCACGGTGCCCTGCAGGGCGACGACGTCCTCGGCGCTGTAGGTGCGGGTGACACCCTTCCAACGGGGGTTGGTGTCCCAGTCCTTCTTGATCTGTTCGGCGCTCTTGGGGGTGCCAACGGCAGACATTGGGCATGCTCCTTAACGAATCTTCACTACTGAGTTGGTGAACGCTGCACCGGCGGTAGCTAGAGGCTCAACTTCGCTGGTGTGCTAATTCGAAGATGACACAGCCTGACCACGCATTTCCACCCATTTCATTTGCCAATTTCGGCAACGACTCGGGGGGATTTAGCGAATGTTGCGAAGATAAACGGAAACTGAACCGTTTCAGAAACTACCCGCTGGTAACCGGAATCCCCAGGTCAGCCGGGAAATTAACGGGACACTTGTCCGGTTAGCGGGAGAAGATCGCGGCGACCGCTTTCGTCTCGTCGCCGACCGCATATGTGAGCGTTGTAACAGTGCGATCGGTGAGGTTGGGGCCGAACTGATCGGTCGAACCGGGCGGGTGGACGTGCGAGATGATCTCCAGCTTGTCGCCCAGCGCCACCGGTGCCTCGTGCTCGATCGTGATGCGCAGCGGGAGACGCATCAGCTCCAGGTGCGAAGCCAGGTAGTCCTCGATCACGCTCCAATAGACCGAGTTGTTCATGTGGTCGAACAAGTCGATGTCGGTGACCCGGACGGGGAACTCGTGGATCTCCGCGGCGTCGTCGCGGCTGCCCGGCTTCAGATAGCCCTTCCAGCGCAGCCGGTCGATGGACGTCGTCTTGTGCAGGCCGGCCAGGAAGTCGTCGGAGATGCGCGACGGCATCTGGGTCTCCCGGTTGATGTTGATCCAGAAGGCCTCGGATTCGATCAGCCCGCCCTTGCGTCCGTCGACGCGAACCCGCATCTCACACCACCGGTTCGACGTGCCCGAACACCACCGGCGGCACCGCAGCATGTCCTGAAACTCGATCGGCCGGATCAGGTCCAGCATCGTGCGGCGCACGATCCACAGCGGATGGGTTTCCTCGAAGCCCATCTCGCGCAGCTGATCCTGTCCGATGTCCTGGATGTGCCGGCACGCGGCGTCCAGCCGCAACCGGCCGGTGCGGTCGATGTCGGCCACCCGCAGCGGCCACTCGCGGTCGAAGACATCGGGGTGTCCGTCGGGAACCGGCATCAGTTCTTTGTCCAGGCTCACGGCTTAACTCCCCGTTTCCTCCTCGTGGGCGCCTCAGGCTAGCCCTGCGGTCTCGTTGCGAATCATGCCAACGACCTGTGCCAAAAACCAATCGCGACGCGTCCGCGGCCCCGTGCGAACCCTGCCAACATCCGCTTAGCAACCCGCTATCCTGGGCAAAGTGTCCAAGACGTTCGTCGGCTCCCGCGTCCGCCAACTCCGCAACGAGCGCGGGTTCTCCCAGGCCGCTCTGGCCCAGATGCTGGAAATCTCGCCGAGCTACCTCAACCAGATCGAGCACGACGTCCGGCCCCTGACCGTGGCCGTGCTGCTGCGGATCACCGAGGTGTTCGGCGTGGACGCGACGTTCTTCGCCTCCCAGGACGACACCCGGCTGGTCGCCGAGCTGCGCGAGGTCACCATGGACCGCGACCTGGACATCGACGTCGACCCGGCCGAGGTGGCCGAGATGGTCGGCTCACATCCCGCGCTGGCCCGCGCGGTCGTCAACCTGCACCGGCGCTACCGGATCACCACGGCGCAGCTGGCCGCGGCCACCGAGGAGCGGTACTCCGATGGCAGCGGCACCGGATCGATCACCATGCCGCACGAGGAGGTGCGCGACTACTTCTACCAGCGGCAGAACTACCTGCACGAGCTGGACACCGCCGCCGAGGACTTGACGATCCAGATGCGACTGCACCACGGTGATCTGGCCCGCGAACTGAATCGCCGGCTGACCGAGGTGCACGGCGTGCACATCAACAGGCGGATCGATCTCGGCGACACCGTGCTGCACCGGTATGACCCCGGCACCAAGACGCTGGAGATCAGCAACCACCTCTCGCTCGGCCAACAGGTGTTCAAGATGGCGGCCGAACTGGCCTACCTCGAGTACGGCGATCTGATCGACACCCTGGTGGAGGAGGGCAAGTTCACCAGCGACGAGTCGCACACGCTCGCCCGGCTGGGGCTGGCCAATTACTTCGCCGCGGCGGCGGTGCTGCCCTATCGCCAATTCCACGACGTCGCAGAGAATTTCCGCTACGACGTCGAACGGTTGTCGTCCTTCTACTCGGTGAGCTACGAGACCATCGCGCACCGCCTCTCGACCCTGCAGCGACCGTCGATGCGGGGCGTGCCGTTCTCCTTCGTCCGGGTGGACCGGGCCGGCAACATGTCAAAACGGCAGTCCGCCACCGGCTTTCACTTCTCCTCCAGCGGCGGCACCTGCCCGCTGTGGAACGTCTACGAAACGTTCGCCAACCCGGGCAAGATCCTGGTGCAGATCGCCCAGATGCCCGACGGACGCAACTACATGTGGGTGGCCCGCACCGTGGAGCGCCGCGCCGCCCGGTATGGTCAGCCGGGTAAAACCTTCGCGATCGGCCTGGGTTGCGAGTTGCGCCACGCGCACCGGCTCGTCTACTCGGAAGGACTCGACGTCTCGGGAGGACCAGGAACAGTGGCCACACCGATCGGTGCGGGTTGCCGTGTCTGCGAACGCGACAACTGCCCGCAGCGGGCGTTCCCGGCCCTGGGCCGCGCCCTGGATCTGGACGAGCACCGCAGCACGGTCTCCCCGTATCTGGTGAAGCAACCGTGACCGCGCCTCAAGGTGGTCGCATCCCCTCGGGGCGGTTCCGCGAACTTGGGCTGATCAACTGGATTCTCGCGAAGTCGGCCGCCCGCAAGGTCCGCGCGCCCGAGATGCACCTGTTCACCACCCTGGGCCAGAACAAGTTCCTGTTCCTGGTGTGGAGCATCTACAGCGGCCGCGTGCTGCGCGGCCGCCTGCCGGCGATCGACACCGAGCTCGTGATCCTGCGGGTCGCGCATCTGCGCGCCTGCGAGTACGAGCTGCAGCACCATCGCCGGATGGCCGCCAATCAGGGCCTCGACGCGGACCTGCAGGACGCCATCTTCGCGTGGCCCGAGCGCCTGGACCGTGTGGAGGCGCGCCTGACCGTGCGCCAGCAGGCGCTGCTGAGCGCCACCGACGAGTTCGTCAAGGACCGCACCATCACCGACGCCACCTGGCAGCAGCTCGCCCAGCACCTGGACCGGCGTCAGCTCATCGAATTCTGCTTGCTGGCAAGCCAATACGACGGCCTGGCCGCGACCATGTCGGCCCTGGCCATCCCGCTGGACAACCCGCGCCAGACCGGCCCCGCTCAGAGGTAGACGTTGGCCAGGACGGCCAGCGTCAGCAGCAGCGGCGGCACGGGCAACCCGAACCCGAATCCCGACCACGCGTATTTGCGCCGCCGCCGCAAGAACGACGCCCACATCGTGGCGCAGACCGCCAGCGCGAGCGACAGCAGCAACACAGTCGGGGCCCACTGGCCCACCGCCGCGTTGTCGTCGGCGATCGAAAATGCCACCAACCACAGGACATAACCTGCGGCGAGGCCGCCGATGGCCCCCAGAACGATGTCGCTGCGCATGGGCCCTAGAAGTTGATCATGTGGCCGGTCAGGCCGTGGAAACACTCCTGCAGCGCCTCGGACAAGGTCGGATGGGTGTGGACGTTGCGGGCCAGCTCGGTGGCGGTCAGGTCCCACTTCTGCGCCAGGGTCAGCTCGGGCAGCAGCTCGGACACGTCGTGGCCGATCAGGTGCCCGCCCAGCAGCTCAAGGTGTTTCGCGTCGGCGATCAGCTTGGCGAAGCCGGTGGGGTCGCCCAGGCCGTGCGCCTTGCCGTTGGCGGTGAACGGGAATTTGGCCACCACCACGTCGTAGCCCTCGTCGCGGGCCTGCTGCTCGGTCAGCCCGAAGCTGGCCACCTGGGGCTGGCAGAACGTCGCGCGCGGCAGCATCCGGTAATCGCCAAGCGCCAAGGTCTCTGCGCCGGCGATTGTTTCGGCCGCCACCACGCCCATGGCCTCGGCGACGTGAGCGAGCATCAGCTTGCCGGTCACGTCCCCGATCGCGTAGATGTGCGGCACGCTCGTGACCATGTAGTCGTTGATCCCGATCGCCTTGCGGTCGGTCAGCGCGACGCCGGTGTTCTCCAAGCCAAAGCCCTCGACGTTGGGGGCAAACCCGATGGCCTGCAACACTTTCGCGGCCTTGAGTTCCTGCGTGTTGCCGTCCTTGCTGACGGCGACGGTGACCTCGGAGCCGTTGTCGGAGATCGACTCGACCTTGGTGCCGGTGAGGATCTTGACGCCCAGCTTCTTGAACTGCTTCTCCAGCTCCTTGGACACGTCGGCGTCCTCGTTGGGCAGCGCGCGCGGCAGGAACTCCACGATGGTCACGTCGACGCCGTAGTTCTTCATCACGTAGCCGAACTCCATGCCGATCGCACCGCAACCGGCGATGATGATCGACTCCGGCAGGTCCCGGGACAGAATCAGTTCCTCGTAGGTCACCACGTTCTCCGACAGCGACGTCCCGGGCACCAGCCGGGTGCTGCTGCCGGTGGCGATGATCGCGTTGTCGAACGTCACGGTGTCGGTGCCGCCGTCGTTGAGCTCAACGGACAACGTGTTGGCGTCGGTGAACCGGCCGTACCCGTGGATCTCGGTGATCTTGTTCTTCTTCATCAGGAAGTGCACGCCCGCGACCCGGCCCTCGGCCACCTTGCGGCTGCGGTCGAAGGCGACGCCGTAGTCGAAGGTCGCGTCGCCGTTCATCCCGAACGTCGCGGCCTCCTTGGTGAAGATGTGCACCAGCTCGGCGTTGCGCAGCAACGCCTTGGACGGGATGCAGCCGACGTTGAGGCAGACTCCGCCCCAGTACTTCGGCTCGACGACTGCGGTGTTGAGGCCAAGCTGCGCGGCGCGGATGGCTGCGACATATCCGCCGGGACCGGCCCCGAGGACGACGACGTCAAAATGGGTCACGGCCCCTACCCTAATGGCCGCCCGGCCGGGGCGTTAATACGGAATGAGGCCGACGAGGCAGTGGCCCACCCGCGCGCAGTGGTAATAGCCGAGCAGGGGCGCCGCGGCAGCCAGGGAGGCGAAGGGTCCGGACATCACCGCCAGCGCGAGCGCCGAGACCAGCGGCCTGCCCTCGACCATCGCGAGCAGCACGCCGGCGACGGCGCACGCCACCACATAGACCAGCACCACGAACAGCGCCGGGGTCGCGTCCGCCGAGTGGTACCACCAATAGAACAGGCCGAGGCCGAGGACCGCGGCCAAGCACCACACGCCGAGCGTGACCAGCAGCAGCTTCCACCACTTCAGGTAGAGGTAGCGGCCGGGGACGGTGACCGGTTGCACCGGCGTGGCGGCGGATTCGGTGGCCGCATCGGCATCGTCGGCGGGTGGCTCGGACGTCGGGGGCTCGTCCGGCGCCGCCGCCGGGCGCTCGCCGGTGTCCTCGTCGGAATCCGAGAAATCCGGCTGCCACGACTGAGTGCCAGGGCCTTCGTCGTCGTCGGAGAAGTCGGGCTTCCACGACTGGGTGCCCGGGCTCGACGGGGTGTCGTCGTCAGCCACGTGATGTCACCTGGAGGGCGACCAGGACGCCGAACCAGCCCGGGGCCACCGCCAAGGCGAACGCGCCGAGCATCGTCACCCACCGGCGTCCGGAGAAAAGGATCGTCACCAGCCCGGCGACGCTCGGAATCCCAACGACCAGCGCGAGGGCGAAGGCCGGGCGGATGCTCCCGTGGACCGTCCCGGCGAATCCCACCCCCGCCAACAGCCCGACCGCGGCGCCGACCAGCATGGCGCCGGCCAACAACCGCGGGCGCGGGAGGGGGATCACGCCTTCGAGGTTACTGCCGTCACCGACCCGGAGGGCACGTTCGCGCCGCCGTGTCAGTCACCACCTGACCGCGCGCCGAAGGGCGCTCGCCGCGTTCGTAATCGGCGCCGGTGATGACCGGCGTGGCCCGCAGCTCGGCCTGTTCGTCCTCGGTGAAGACGCGGCCGCGGGACAAGAAACGCAGCCCTTCGGGGGCTTCCACGCTGAACCCGCCGCCACGGCCGGGAACCACGTCGATGACCAGCTGGGTGTGCTTCCATGCCTCGTACTGCGGGCCCGAGATCCACACCGGCACCCCGTCGCCGACGTCGAGCACGCCGAGCAACACGTCGCGGTCACCGACCAGGAAGTCATCCCGCGGATAGCACATCGGCGACGACCCGTCGCAGCACCCGCCGGACTGGTGAAACATCAGCGGGCCGTGTTTCTCCTGCAGGCGCGCCAGCAGTTCGGCGGCGCCGGCGGTGACCACGACGCCGGGGACCATCAGAAGAATCCCTGCGCCTTGTCCGAGTAGGACACCATCAGGTTCTTGGTCTGCTGGTAATGGTCGAGCATCATCTTGTGGTTCTCCCGGCCGATGCCGGACTGCTTGTAGCCGCCGAACGCGGCGTGCGCGGGATAGGCGTGGTAGCAGTTGACCCACACCCGGCCGGCCTGGATGTCGCGTCCGGCCCGATAGGCGGTGTTGCCGTCGCGGCTCCACACCCCGGCGCCCAGGCCGTAGAGGGTGTCGTTGGCGATCGAGATCGCGTCGTCGTAGTCGGAGAACGACGTCACCGTGACGACGGGACCGAAGATCTCCTCCTGGAAGATCCGCATCTTATTGTTGCCGGCGAAGATGGTGGGCTGCATGTAGTAGCCGCCCGACAGGTCGCCGCCCAGCTCGGCCCGCTCGCCCCCGGTGATGATCTTGGCGCCCTCGTCCTTGCCAATCTCGATGTAGGACAACACCTTTTCCAGCTGATCGTTGGAGGCCTGCGAGCCCAACATGGTCTCGGAGTCCAGCGGGTCGCCCTGCCGCACCGCCTTGGTCCGGATGGCCGCCAGCTCGAGGAACTCGTCGTAGATGTCGGACTGGATCAGGCTGCGCGACGGGCAGGTGCACACCTCGCCCTGGTTCAGGGCGAACATGGTGAAGCCCTCGAGGGCCTTGTCCTGGAAGTCGTCGCCCTTGGCCATCACGTCGGAGAAGAAGATGTTCGGGCTCTTGCCGCCGAGTTCCAGCGTGACCGGGATCAGGTTCTGCGAGGCGTACTGCATGATCAGCCGGCCGGTGGTGGTTTCACCGGTGAACGCCACCTTGGCGATGCGGTTGCTCGACGCCAGCGGCTTGCCCGCCTCGGCGCCGAATCCGTTGACCACGTTGACCACGCCGGCCGGCAACAGGTCGCCGATGAGCGACATCAGGTAGAGCACCGAGACCGGCGTCTGTTCGGCGGGTTTGAGCACGACGGCGTTGCCGGCCGCCAGCGCAGGCGCCAGCTTCCAGGTGGCCATCAGGATCGGGAAGTTCCACGGGATGATCTGCCCGACCACCCCGAGCGGCTCGTGGAAGTGGTACGCGACGGTGTTCTCGTCGATCTGCGACAGCGAACCCTCCTGCGCCCGGATCGCCCCGGCGAAGTATCGGAAATGGTCGACCGCCAGGGTGATGTCGGCGCCGAGCGCCTCGCGGATCGGTTTGCCGTTGTCCCAGACTTCGGCGACCGCCAGCGCGGCCTTGTTCTCCTCGATGCGGTCGGCGATCTTGTTCAGGATCAGCGCCCGTTCCGCGGGGGCGGTCTTGCCCCACGCCTTCGCCGCCCCGTGCGCGGCGTCGAGCGCCTTTTCGATGTCGGCCTCGTCGGACCGGGCCACCTCGCAGAACGGCTGGCCGGTCACCGGTGTCGGGTTCTCGAAGTAGCGGCCCTGCGCCGGCGGCACCCACTGCCCCCCGATGAAGTTGTCGTAGCGGGATTCGTACGACATCAAGGCCCCAGCGGAACCTGGACGTGCGAAAACAGTCATCTGCTCGGCCCTTCGCTCGTCGGTGTAATACACCTCACACTACCGCCGGAGGCCACAATGGCGTCCATGACCTCACACGCCGCCGCCGACCGCGAAGATGCCCAAGACCCCTACCTGTGGCTCGAGGATGTCACCGGCGACGAGGCGCTGGATTGGGTGCGGGCGCGCAACGAACCGACGCTGGCGGCGTTCCGCGACGCGGAATTCGAGCGGATGCGCGTCGAGGCGCTCGAGGTGCTCGACACCGATGCCCGCATCCCGTACGTGGTCCGCCGCGGCGAGTACCTGTACAACTTCTGGCGCGACGCCGCCAACCCGCGCGGGCTGTGGCGGCGCACCACATTGGACAGCTATCGCACCGACGCCCCCGAGTGGGACGTGCTGATCGACGTAGACGAACTGGGGCGAGCTGACAACGAGAAGTGGGTGTGGGCAGGCGCCCGTGTCATCGAACCGGAGTACACGCGCGCGCTGGTCTCGCTGTCCAGGGGCGGCTCGGACGCCTCCATCGTCCGCGAATTCGACATGGCGACACGCCAATTCGTCGCCGATGGTTTCGCGCTGCCGGAGGCCAAGTCCCAGGTCGCCTGGGTGGACCCCGACACCGTGCTGGTCGGCACGGATTTCGGCGACGGCTCGCTCACCGATTCGGGCTACCCCCGCGTGATCAAGCGGTGGCGCCGCGGCACCGCGCTGACCGATGCGGAAACCGTGTTCGAGGGCGCCCCCACCGACGTCAGCGTGTCCGCGACGGTGGACCGAACCGAAGGCTTCGAGCGCACGGTGTTGGGGCGGGCCCTGGACTTCTGGAACGAAGAGGTCTATGAACTGCGGGGCCCGGAGCTGATCCGGATCGACGCGCCCACCGACGCGAGCTTGTCGATACACCGCGAATGGCTGTTGATCGAGCTGCGCACCGACTGGTTCTACGGCGCCCAGAGCTACCCCGCCGGTTCTCTGCTGGCGGCCCGTTACGACGAATTCCTCGCGGGCACGGCCGAATTGAGTGTGGTGTTCTCGCCCGACGAGCACACCGCCCTGAATCACTACGCATGGACGCGGGACCGGTTGTTGATGGTCAGCCTCGCCGACGTGGCAAGCCGCGTGGAAATCGTCACGCCGCCCTCGTCACACGGCGACTGGCGCCGTGAGCCGGTCGCCGGCATTCCGGAGGCGACCAACACCGTCGTCGTCGCCGCCGACGACAAAGGCGACGAGTTCTTCCTCGACTCGAACGGATTCGTCACACCCTCCCGGCTCATGCGCGGCACCGGCGCCGGCCCACTCGAGCAGGTCAAGTCGGCGCCCGCCTTCTTCGACGCCGAAAACCTCTCCGTGGCACAGCATTTCGTGGAATCGGACGACGGCACCTCGATCCCTTACTTCGTGGTGCGGCCGGCCGACGCGGCGGGCCCGGGCCCGACCATGCTGTACGGCTACGGCGGCTTCGAATCCGCGAACACCCCCGCCTACAGCGGCGTGCTCGGCCGGCTCTGGCTGGCCCGTGGCGGCACCTACGTGCTCGCCAACATCCGTGGCGGCGGCGAGTACGGCCCCCGCTGGCACACCCAGGCCATGCGCGAGAACCGGCACAAGGTGGCCGAGGACTTCGCCGCGGTGGCAACGGATTTGGTGAACCGCGGCATCACGACCGTGGATCAGCTCGGCGCGCAGGGCGGCAGCAACGGCGGCCTGCTCATGGGCATCATGCTGACCCGGTACCCCGACAGATTCGGTGCGCTGGTGTGCAGCGTCCCGCTGCTGGACATGAAGCGCTACCACCTGCTGCTGGCCGGCGCGTCGTGGATGGCCGAATACGGCGACCCCGACGACCCGGGTGACTGGGCGTTCATCTCCGAATATTCGCCCTATCAGAACATTTCGGCGACGCGCCACTACCCGCCGGTGCTGATGACCACCTCGACCCGCGACGATCGCGTGCATCCGGGCCATGCGCGCAAGATGACGGCCGCCCTCGAGGCGGCCGGGCACCCCGTCTTCTACTACGAGAACATCGAGGGCGGGCACGCCGGCGCGGCCGACAACCAGCAGGTGGCGTTCAAGTCGGCGCTCACCTATTCGTTCCTGTGGCGGATGCTGGCCGGCCCATTGACCGGGTCATAAGATCGTCGACGTGTCCGCGACCCAACGCATCGAACTCACCCTGCTGGCGACCGGATTGATCTTCGTGCTGGTTTCGGCGGCGCAGGCGCGCTACCGGTTCATCGGTGACCGCCGGGCCGGCCGGCGGTTCTACTGGGCGACCGCGGCGATCGGCACCGTGTGTTTCGCGATCGGCACGGGCAAGCTCTGGCCCAACGCCGTCTGCGTGGCGGTGATCTTCACCGGCCTGGTCGTCATGTCGGCCTACCTGACGACGCCCTATCTCAAGATCGGTGACCGCATCTACGCGTCGTCGCCGGAAAACCGACAGCCCGACCCCTAAGGAAGCCATGCCAGGGAGCGACTTCCAGACGCTGCTGTACACCACGGCCGGCCCGGTGGCCACCATCACGCTGAACCGTCCGGAGCAGCTCAACACCATCGTGCCGCCCATGCCCGACGAGATCGAGGCGGCCGTCGGGCTGGCGGAGCGCGACCCGCAGATCAAGGTCATCGTGCTGCGCGGCGCCGGCCGCGCCTTCTCGGGTGGCTTCGACTTCGGCGGCGGCTTTCAGCAGTGGGGCGAGGCCATGATGACCGACGGCCGCTGGGACCCCGGCAAGGACTTCGCGATGGTCACCGCCCGTGAGACGGCGCCGACGCAGAAGTTCATGGCGATCTGGCGGGCGTCCAAGCCGGTGATCGCCCAGGTGCATGGCTGGTGCGTCGGCGGGGCCAGCGACTACGCGTTGTGCGCGGACCTGGTCATCGCCAGCGAGGACGCGGTGATCGGCACCCCGTACAGCCGGATGTGGGGCGCATACCTGAGCGGGATGTGGCTCTACCGGCTCAGTTTCGCCAAGGTCAAGTGGCATTCGCTGACGGGCCGGCCGCTGACCGGCGTCGAGGCGGCCGAGATCGAGCTGATCAACGAGGCGGTGCCGTTCGAACGCCTGGAGGCCCGGGTCGCCGAGATCGCCGCCGAGC
>NZ_LZJA01000176.1:0-4760 GCF_001666785.1 Mycobacterium sp. E3305
ACCACGGCGACCGGCAAGGTGCTGCGCCGCGAGATCGTCAAAGACTTAGGTGCACTGCGTGCCGCGCCGGCCGACCAGTAGGGAAGTTAGGGAAGAAACATGATCAAGAACGGGACCCGCCTGGCCAGCCAGGTATGTGACACGCAGGTGATCGTCGTCCGGAGCGCCGACAGCCTCGATGACTTGCGTTGTGGCGGTGCGCCGATGGTGCCGATCGGCGCCGAGCGTTCCGGCGAGCTGGACCCGGCGTTCGCCGGCGGCACCGTGATGGGCAAGCGCTACGTCGACGAGACCGGCGCCGAGGTGCTGGTGACCAAGCCGGGCGCCGGGAGCCTGAGCGTCGGCCAAACCGCCCTGCAGCTCAAGGAAGTCAAGCCGCTGCCGGCCAGCGACTGAGGAGTTACTCGCCGATATTGTTGCGCAGCACGAATTCCCTTGCCTTGATGAGGAATTCGAGTTGCTCGCCGACTTGGCGCAGCGGGTCGATGCTGCCGGTCGAGCGGGACAGCACGATGGCGCCCTCCAGCGAGGCGATCGACATCACCGCCAGCGAGGCGGCGCACGGCTCGTCGAAGCCGTCGTGGGTGAAGGCCCGGGTCAGCGCGGCGCACCAGCGGCCCAGGATCGCGGCGGCCTCGGCGGAAAGCGTGGCGTCGTCGTCGTCCGAGCCGATCGCCGCGGCCACCACGGGGCAGCCGGCGTTGAAGCCGCCCTCGGTCAGCAGGCGCTCCCAGAATTCGACGAACTTGCCCAGGAGTACCCGGGCGCCCTGCTCGGCGGCGTCGTCGATCATCGCGGTGATCGAGTCCCCGGAGTAGCGCAGTGCCTCGATCAGGATCTGATTGCGGCCGTCGGGGAAGTGGTAGTAGACGGAGCCGCGCGGCGCGCCGCTGCGGGCGAGCACCGCGTCGATCGTCACTCCCGCGGCGCCCCGTTCACGCATCACCTCGGCGGCGCTGGCCAACATCTTCCTGCGCGTGCCGCCACGCTTCGTCGGGGTGAGATCCTGCACAGATTCGCTCGTGGTCGCCACTCTCGTGCCTCCCGGGGCCAACGTCATGCAGCGTGGGAATGCCGCAGTGCCGGCCAATGCATGCTGCGCGGGCTGAAGCGGAAATTCGGGCGCTTCAGGTCGGGCACCTCGCGGGTGAATTGATAGCCGCCGATGTTCAGCTCGATGATCCACATGATTCTCTCCCGGCCTAAGCGCCGACCATGATTATGCTGAGAAGCATATAAGACAGCGGTCCAGTAAGCAAGTTTTATCCCCTATGTAAACCCGGAAGCACGGGAAATGCCGAAGCGGGCGGGATGCCGCTCCTGATTTACAGGACCGTCACAAGGGGTTTTCTATGCTTTTTTGCATAATTTGGCGCTAGTGCGCCGGGCATCAACGTCGAACGCGCACTCCCCGCGGGTTTCGCCCGCGGGGAGTGCGCGCCCGGTAGTCGGAGCGTCAGCCCTCGATCGTGTGGCCCATCGGCATGAGCACGCTCTTCTGCTGGGTGAAGTGCTCCACGCCTTCGGGGCCGTTCTCGCGGCCGATGCCGGAGTTCTTGTAGCCGCCGAACGGGCAACAAGGGTCGAAGGCGTACCAGTTGATCCCGTAGGTCCCGGTGCGAATCTTCTCCGAGACCGCGATGCCGCGGTCGATGTCGGAGGTCCACACGCTGCCGGCCAGGCCGTACACGGAGTCGTTGGCGATCTTGATCGCGTCCTCCTCGGTGTCGTATCCGATGATGCTGAGCACCGGCCCGAAGATCTCCTCCTGGGCGATCGTCATCTTGTTGTCGACATCGGCGAAGACGGTCGGCTGCACGAAGAAGCCGCTGTCCAGGCCCTCGGGACGGCCGCCGCCGCAGACCAGCCGCGCGCCCTCCTCGATGCCCTTGGCGATGTAGCCCTCGACCCGGGCCCGCTGCTTCTCCGAGATCAGCGAGCCGATCTGGGCGGCCGGGTCCGTCGGCAGGCCCACCGGCAGCGCCTGCACGAAAGTGCTTACCGCGTCCACGATTTCGTCGTACCGCGAGCGTGGCGCCAGGATGCGGGTCTGGGCCACACAGGCCTGGCCGGTGTTCATGATCCCGGAGAACACCAGCATCGGGATGGCGGAGGGCAGGTCGACGTCGTCGAGCACGATGGCCGCCGACTTGCCGCCGAGCTCCAGGGTGCACGGCTTGAGCATGTCCGCGGCGCGCCGGCCGATCTCCTTGCCGACCGCCGAGCTGCCGGTGAAGGAGAACAGGTCGACGTTCGGGTTGGACGTCAGCGCCTGTCCGGTCTCGATCCCGCCCGGCACGACCGACAGCACGCCCTCGGGCAGTCCGGCCTCGGCAAAAGCCTCCGCCAAAGCGTTTGCGCTCAAAGGGGTTTCGGCGGCCGGCTTGAGCACGACGGTACAGCCGGCGAGCAGCGCCGGGCCCAGCTTGTTGACGGCCAGGAACAGGGGCACGTTCCACGCGACGATCGCGCCCACCACGCCGATCGGCTCGCGATAGACGATGCTCTGCCCGTAGCCGCCGGTGCGGATGTCTTTCCACTTGACCTGGTCGACGGCCGGGCCGGCGAAGAAGTTGAGCGCCCCGATCGAGCTCATCCAGTGCATCGTCTCGACGCCGGTCGGCGGCTGGCCCGTCTCGGCCGCGAGCAGCTGGGTGAACGTGTCCTTGCGCTCCTCCATCAGCTTGAGCGCGTTGGCGATCACGGCCGCGCGCTCCTTTGGCGGGGTGGTCGGCCAGGGCCCGTTGTCGAAGGCCGCGCGCGCCGCGGCGACCGCGGCGTCGACGTCGGCGGCGGCCGCCAGCGGCACCTTTCCGACGTACTCGCCGGTGGCCGGGCAGCGCACCTCGATCACTTCGTCGGTCGACGGCTCAGCCCACTTGCCGCCGATGAAAAGCTTGTCGTATTCGGTCTTGCTGTCGGCCATCTGCGCCGCTCCTCCTACCCTTTTAGATTGCGCTGCCGTGCTTATCGTCGCCGGCGCGCATGGGCGCCACCCTACCCAAGCCGACGCGAAACGAGAACACGTTTCACTATTGGGGTTGCAGGACCAGCACCAGATTGCTCACCAGGAACTCCCGCAGCACGGGGACCGAGGTCAGCCACCACGCCCATCGGGGGTGGTAGCGGGGAAATGCGGCCACGGCCGCCCCGGTGTCCGCGGCCCACGCCAGGCCGTCGGCCGCGGACACGGCGAACAACGACGACCCGTAGTCGTTTTTGGCCGGATGCCCGTGTTTGCGGGCGTAGCGCCTGGCGGCGCGCGCCCCGCCGAGATAGTGGCTCAGGCCCATTTCGTGCCCGCCGAAGGGGCCCAGCCAGACGGTGTAGGAGAGCACGGCCAGCCCGCCGGGCTTGGTCACCCGCAGCATCTCCGCGCCAAGCCGCCACGGCCGCGGCACGTGTTCGGCGACGTTGGACGACAGGCAGATGTCCACCGAGCCGTCGGCGAACGGCAGGGCCATGCCGGAGGCGCGCACGAAGTTCCCGGCGCGCCCGGCGGGGACGGGCCCGGCCGCGTGCATCTCGCTCGGGTCGGGTTCGACGCCCAGGTAGCGGATCCCGGCGTCGGCGAACGCGGCCGAGAAGTAACCGGGCCCGCCGCCGACGTCGAGCAGGGTGCGCCCGGCCGGGGATTCGCCGTGCGTGGCCAGCCAGAGATCACCCACCATCGCGGCGGTGTCCGCCGCGAGCGCGCCGTAGAACCGGGCGGGGTCCGACTGCTCGAAGCGGAACTCGGACAGCAGCCGCAGCGCGCGGCCCAGGGTCGCCCGCCGCGCGAACACTCGGGTGGGATCCGGGGTCACGGCCACCGACCAACCCTACGCAGCGCCGGCGCGCGGTCGCCGCGGTTCGTCACATCAGTCACTTTCGTCCCTGGCCCGGACGGCACCCGAAGTGCCCACCTCACAGCGACAACGCGCGGCGCGGCGCCCGGTCGCCCGAATTGTCGCTGCGAGGCGGGCAACCGCACGCTCCCTCCTGGCGGGGACCCGTGTGGCGGAAGTGGCCGGCGGGGTCGCCGGCCCCCGAGGGGGCGCCGCCGGGCTAGGCTGACCAGTGATGTCTGGTCTGCGCTCCGTGCTCCTGCTGTGCTGGCGCGATACCGGTCACCCGCAGGGCGGCGGCAGCGAGGCCTACTTGCAGCGCATCGGCGCGCAGCTGGCCGCGTCCGGCATCGCCGTCACGCTGCGCACCGCCCGCTACCCCGGCGCGCCGCGCCGGGAAGTGGTCGACGGTGTGCGCATCGACCGCGCGGGCGGCCGCTACTCCGTCTACGTCTGGGCCCTGCTCGCGATGGCCGCGGCGCGACTGGGGCTCGGGCCGCTGCGGCGGGTGCGGCCCGACGTGGTCGTCGACACCCAGAACGGCCTGCCGTTCCTCGCCCGGCTGGTGTACGGCCGCCGGGTGGTGGTGCTGGTGCACCACTGCCACCGCGAACAGTGGCCGGTGGCCGGCCCGGTGCTCGGCCGGCTCGGCTGGTTCGTCGAGTCGAGGCTGTCGCCGTGGCTGAACCGCCGCAACCAATACGTGACGGTCTCGCTGCCGTCGGCGCGCGACCTGGTGACGCTCGGGGTCGACAACGCGCACATCGCGGTGGTCCGCAACGGCCTCGACGAGGCCCCGGCGCGAACGCTGTCCGGCCCGCGTGCCGCCGCGCCACGGGTGGTGGTGCTGTCGCGGCTGGTGCCGCACAAGCAGATCGAGGACGCGCTGGAGGCGGTCGCGCGGCTGCGGCCGCGCCTGCCGGGTCTGCACCT
>NZ_LZJA01000177.1:0-606 GCF_001666785.1 Mycobacterium sp. E3305
GCCGCACGGTATCGCCGTCGACGCCGACGAGGTCGACGTCCCCGCCGTGCGAGCCCAGGTACGGCCGCACCCGGTCGAGCGCGTCGGACACCCGCCGGTGTACATCGTGCGGGTGCAGACCGTGGACAAGGAGCAGGCTGGCCACCAGGTCGTCGGTGGCCAGCCGCTCGGCTATGCCCGGGTCCCCGGCCTGCCCCAGGCACTGCATGATCCGTTGCAGCCCGGCCCCGTAGAGGCCGACCACCTCGCGGACCAACTCAGTCGCGCGGTCCCGGGCGGCCGGCCCACTCGCCGCGCAGGAATCCAGGAGGTTCTGGATCCGATCGCCCGCTGTGCGCCACCGTGCCTCGCTTTCGTCAATGGTGTCCGGGCGATCCACCTTCGATCACTCCCCGGCGGGCGACTGTGTCGGTGTGTGCAGTCTGTCGAGGGTCTTGCCCTTTCCCAGATACATGTGCACGCCGCAGGGCAGGCAGGGATCGAAGCTGCGCACCGTGCGCATCACGTCGATGCCCTTGAAGTCGTCCCGGCCGTTCTCCTCGAAGATCGGCTGACCTTGCACCGCGTCCTCGTACGGCCCCGGCGTGCCGTAGCTGTCGCGGGGGT
>NZ_LZJA01000178.1:0-1469 GCF_001666785.1 Mycobacterium sp. E3305
TCGAGTTTGCCGTTGAGGGTGATGGGCAGGGTGTCGAGGGCGATGATGGCGGCGGGGATCATGTAGCTGGGCAGTTGTTGGGCCAGGGTGGCGCGTAGCTGGGTGGGGTCGGCGGTGCCGGTGATGTAGGCGGTGAGGCGTTTGTCGCCGGGGCGGTCTTCGCGCACGATGACCGCGGCGTGTTCGACTCCCTCGAGTGCGGCCAGGGCGGCGTGGATTTCGCCCAATTCGATGCGGTAGCCGCGGATTTTGACTTGATCGTCGGCGCGGCCGTGGTAGTCCAGTTGCCCGTCAGGGCGCCAGCACACCAGGTCCCCGCTGCGATACATCCGGGTTCCCGGCGGCCCGTAGGGGCAGGCCACGAACCGGGCCGCGGTCAATGCCGCCCGGTGCAGATAGCCCAGGCCGACGCCGCGGCCGGCGATATAGAGTTCACCGATCACCCCGGGGGGCACCGGGCGGCACCACGGGTCGAGCACGAACAGCGCCGTCCCGGGCACCGGCAGCCCGATGGGCACCGGGCCCGAGCCCGCGGTCAGTGGGGCGCTGATGGTGGCGTAGACGGTGGTTTCGGTGGGGCCGTAACCGTTGACCATCACCCGCCCGGGCGCCCAGCGTGCGAGGACCTCGGGGGGACAGGCCTCCCCGGCGGCCATCAACGCCACCTGATCCAGTCCGGTCGGCGACAGCGCGGCCAGCGCCGAGGGGGTGTGGCTCAAGACGGTCACGCCTTCGCTGATCAGCAGTGCGTGCAGCTCGTCGGGGGAGCGGGTCAGCTCCTCGGGCACCACCACCAACCGCCCACCAGAAAGCAGGGCACCCCAGATCTCCCACACCGAGAAGTCGAACGCATACGAATGGCATTGGGCCCACACCTGCTCGCACCCCAACCCGATACCCACCTGCAGGCCGTCGAACAAGCGGGTCACATTGGCATGGGTGACCGCCACCCCTTTGGGCACCCCGGTCGTGCCCGAGGTGTAAATGAGGTGCGCGACGTCATCGGGTGCCGGGGCGGGCAGACCGGTGCTGGGCTGAGCAGCAATCCGCGCGTCGTCGACGTCGACGACGACCACACCGCGCCCCTCCAGCCGGGGGCGCAGCGCGGTGGTGCTCAGCACGGCCACCGGGTTGGCGTCGGCCAGCACGAACCCGACCCGCTCATCCGGCAGCGCGGGGTCGATGGGCAGGTAGGCCGCCCCGGTCTTGAGCACCGCCAAGATCGCGATGATGGCCTCACCCGAGCGCGCCAGCACCACCCCCACGCACTGCCCGCGACCAGCCCCCAACCCAATCAGCAGACGCGCCAACCGGTTCGACGCCTCATCGATCTCGCCATACGTCCACGACCGCCCCCCACAACGCACCGCCACCGACCCCGGGGCGCGCGCCACCTGCCGGGCGAACAGCACCGGGATCGACACCGCGCTCACCGACTCGCCCAACACCGCCCGATGCCCCCACTCGCC
>NZ_LZJA01000179.1:0-3161 GCF_001666785.1 Mycobacterium sp. E3305
CGGCTGACCGCCCAAGCCGGAGATCGCTTCTGCAGGAACGCCGTGAAGGCCTCGATCTGTTCGGCGGTTCCGATCGACGACCAGTAGCCCGTCACGTCGACGGGTGGCAGCGCTCGCGCCATTTCCCTCTTGACGGCCGCGCGCGCGGCGGGTCCGGTCTTCCGGACTCGCTCGAGCAAGGCATCGACCTCCGCGCGCAGCGAGTCGTGCGCAACGACTTTGCCGACCAGACCGAGTCGCTCGGCCTCCTGCGCGTCGACCCAATCATTGCCGTAGATCAGGTGATTGGCCCGCAGCGTGCCCAGTCGGTGCGGTAGTCGAGCGGCGACGAACGCCTCGTACACGCCACGGGTGAGATCCGGGACCCGGAACCGGGCGCGATCGGAGGCGACGACGAGATCGGCGAACAACGTCATCACCAAGCCGCCCCCCATGGCGATGCCGTTGACGGCGCAGACCACGAGTTTCGGTATCTTGCCCAGCGTTTCGAACGGTGTTCCGTCATAGGACTCGGTGAACGCGTCCCACCGGCGATCCGGATTCTGCACCGCGTTCATGTCGCCGCCCGCACAGAACACGTCGCCCGTGCCGGTGATCACCAGGAAGTTCAGGTCCGGTTCGTCGGCGACGATCATCGCGGCCCGTTTGATCCCGTGATAGCCGTCGGCGGTGACGGCGTTTTTCTTCTCCGGCCGGTTGATGGTGACGGTCAGGGTGTCGCCGTCGATCCTGCCCTCGAGCTCCGACGCACAGAGGTCGACGTCGACGGAATCCGGTAGGGCGTTCACTGCGCCTCGATCACGGCGAGCAGTTCACCGACGTCATAGCTTGCCCCGGCGCTGACCTTCCACGTCACAACGCCGCTGGCCGGCGCCTCGATGTCCATCTCGACCTTGTCGGTGGCGATCTGGTAAAGGGGATCGCCCTCGGAGACATGCGCGCCGTCCGCCACGTAGAGCTCCGTCACCTCCGCTTCCGTGATCGCGTCGCCCGGCTTCGGCATCCGCACCTGGATCACGCGATCCTCCTGACCGCTTCGACGAGCCGCGCCGTGTCCGGGCGGCAGGCGGCTTCCAGCGTCGCCGCCCGCGGGACGGGCGTGTACGTTCCGCCCACGCGCTGGATCGGGGCCGACAGCTCGCCGAAGAGCTCCGTCCCGACGGCCGCGGCGATTTCGGCTCCCGGGCCGCAGAACCCGACGGACTCGTGAGCGACGACCAGGCGCCCGGTTTTGCGGACGGAGTCGAAAACGGTGGCCAGATCCAACGGCACCAGGGAGCGCAGGTCGACCACCTCCACCGAAACGCCTTCGGCGGCAAGCTGTTCGGCGGCGGCCAGGGCGGCGTGCACCAAGCTGCCGTAGGTGCAGATCGTGACGTCGGCGCCGGCGCGTTTGACGTCGGCCTGGCCGAGCGGGATCACGTAGTCGTCCGTCGGCACGGGCCCCTTGCCGCCGCCGTAATAGAGCTTCATCGACTCGATGAACAGGCAGGGATCGTCCTCGGCCAGGCAGGCGTTGAGCAGCCCGACAGCGTCGGCGGCGGTGCTGGGCCACACGACCTTGATGCCGGGTGTGTGCATCGCCCAGGCCTCGAAGGCCTGGGAGTGCTGCGGGCCGGCCGCCGTGCCCACCATGGCGCGGATGACAACCGGGGCGCCCTGCCGTCCGCCGGACATGTAGCGGATCTTGGCCGCGTGATTGGCGATCTGGTCCATGGCCACGCCGAGGAAGTCCATGAACATCAGCTCCGCCACCGGCCGCAGACCACCCAGGGCCGCGCCCACCGCGGCGCCGATGATCGAGGACTCCGCGATCGGGGTGTCGCGCACCCGCTGGGCGCCGTATTTCGTCGACAACCCCGCGGTGATCTTGAACATGCCGCCCGACGGGTCGGCGATGTCCTCGCCGAGCAGCACGATCGAATCGTTGGCCGCCATCGCGCGATCCAGCGTGCGGTGGATCGCCTGCACCAGGCCGAGGGTCTCGGTTTCGCCCTGGGGCATCGCGGCGCGCTTTGTCGCCGGTGCCGCAAGCTCGCTGCCGTGGGCGGCAAACACGTCGCGGGTCAGTTCGTCGTCGGCGGGGGGCTCGGCGTCGCGGGCGGCGGCGAAGGCCGCGTCGATCTCGGCAACCAAGTCGGCGTCGATCCGGTCCAGGTCGACGTCATGCGCCAAACCCTCGTCGATGAGCCGCCGCCGATACCGCGCGAAGGGCGGGTCGGCGCGCTTGGCGGCCAGCTCGTCGGGGTCGGCGTAGGGCATCTGGTCGCCGAAGTAGTGCCCCTGCAGGCGGTAGGCGACCGCTTCGACGAACGACGGCCCGCCCCCGGACCGTGCGCGCTCGGCCGCCTCGGCCACTGCCTGGTACACCGCGTGCGGGTCCGTGCCGTCGATCGTGACGCCGGGCATCGCATAACCCGCGGCCCGGTCGGACAATCGCGCCGTGCGGGTGTAACCGGCCACCGGCGTGCATTCGGCCCACGCGTTGTTCTGGCAGAAGAACACCACCGGAAGCGCCCATAGCGCAGCCATGTTCATGGCCTCGTGGACGTAACCGATGCTGGTCGCCCCGTCGCCGAAGCTGACCAGTACCACGCGGTCACTGCCCTTGACGGCCTCCGCCAGCGCGATCCCGTTCGCGATCAGGGGGCCGGCGCCCACGATGCCGGTGGTCCAGGCGATGCCATGCTCGGGGTCGTAGATGCCCATCGCGCCGGCCTTGCCCTTCGACAGGCCGGTGCCGCGGCCCAGTATCTCGGCGAAGTACGCGGTCAGGTCGACGCCCTTGGCCACGACGTCGCCCAGCCCGCGATAGGTGGTGACCAGTTGGTCCGCACTTGACAGGGCGAGCGCGGCCCCGGCCGACATCGCCTCCTGACCGTCCACCGGCCAATAGCTCATCGCGATTTCCCCGGACGACAACCCTTTTCGGACGCGCTGGTCGCTGTGGTGCACCTTGCTCATGAGGCGGTACAACGCGACGGCCCGGTCGCTGCTCAGGGGCCGGGTACCGACGTCTACCTGCGTGGCCATCACCACTCCTTTGCGATGCGCACTCCGCCAACGAGCATACAATACAATATGACGATATTTGTTCAGTCGTCCGATGGCGCCAAGTGCCAGTGAGGAGAGCTTCGACCGCGATGCCCGATCGACCAGCC
>NZ_LZJA01000180.1:0-14767 GCF_001666785.1 Mycobacterium sp. E3305
GAACTCGCAGCGGTGCTCGACATGGGTTGGGAGGACATCAATCTCGCCGTCGAGTACGAGGGCGACCATCACCGGACCGATCGCAGGCAATTCAATCGGGACATCGCGCGTCACGAAGCGCTGTCCGATCTCGGCTGGATCGTCATCCGGGTTACCGCCGACGACACACAGGGCGGAATTCTGCACCGAGTGGCCGCGGCCTGGGCCCGCCGAACGTGCTCTCAGGGCGGGAAAATCGCCTAAATCCCGCCCCCAGAGCACGCTCGGCGACGAGCCAAGGCGGCCCTAGCCCAGCGGTGCGCTCGGCGTGAACGCGACCGGCATCTTCTCCAGGCCGGAGACGAAGTTGGCCGGCCGCAGGGGCAGGTCGGCCTCCGAGGCCAGCCGCATGTCCGGCAGGCGCTGCAGCAGCCGGGTCTGCATGATGGACAGCTCCAGCCGGGCTAGCTGGTTCCCGAGGCAGAAGTGCGTCCCGAAGCCGAAGGCCAGGTGGTTGTTCGGATAACGCGCGATGTCGAATGATTCCGGATCGTCGAACACCTTCTCGTCGAAGTTCGCCGACTCGAACAGCAGGATCATCTTCTCGCCCTGGCGCAGCTGGGTGCCGTGGAACTCGGTGTCGGCGGTGATGGTGCGTGCCATGTTCTTCACCGGCGCGGTCCAGCGCAACATCTCCTCGATCGCGTTGGGCAGCAGGCTCAGGTCGCCCGCCAGGCGCCGGTGCTGATCCGGGTGCAGCAGCAACTGCCGGGTCCCGCCGGACAGCGTGTGGCGCGTGGTCTCGTCGCCGCCGATCAACAGCAGCAGCACCTCGGTGACAATCTGGTGGTCCTCGAGCCGTGAGCCCTCGACCTCCGCGTGCACCAGGACACTGACCAGGTCGTCGGTCGGCTCGGACTTGCGGGCCTCGATCATGCCCATCATGTACTGGCTGTAGGCCGCGAAAGCGTCCATGGTGACCTGGAAATCGGACTCCGCCGCGGTGCTGCTCAAGAAGCTGACCAGGTCGTCGGACCACTTGAGGAACATCTTGCGCTCCTCGGGACGCACGCCGAGCATGTCGCCGATCACGGCCATCGGCAGGGGCGCGGCAA
The DNA here is from genome assembly GCF_001666785.1 of Mycobacterium sp. E3305. Lineage (NCBI taxonomy): Bacteria > Bacillati > Actinomycetota > Actinomycetes > Mycobacteriales > Mycobacteriaceae > Mycobacterium > Mycobacterium sp. E3305. The sequence continues at coordinate 1,095 of NZ_LZJA01000180.1, forward strand.
GGTCCCAGACGAAGTCGCATTCGCCGCGTTCGCACACCGCGTCGATCAGCGTGTCACACAGCGAAACGATCTTGGCTTCAAGGTCTTTCACGCGCTTGCGGGTGAAGCCGGAGTTGACGAGCTTGCGGCGCAGCAGATGTTGCGGATCGTCCATCTCGATCATCATCTCGACGCCGTCTTGGTCGGGGCGGATGCCGCCGGCGTTGGAGAACAGCTCGGGGTTGCGTTCGGCCTCGATCACGGCCTGATAGGTCGACGCGGCGGCCAATCCCTTGCGGTCCCGGAAGACCGGCTCGTGCTCGCGCATCCATCGGTAGACGGACCGCGAATCGCCGGCGTAGAAGGCACCGTCGGTCAGATCCACATCGGGTCTGGTCATCGTCATGAGATCTCCTGGGCATCACCGAAGGTCATTTGGACGTTCTGAGCGGAACTGGACACCAAAGCGCGTTTTGGAAGGCCTAGCGACGCAAGCTCTTTCGCATACGGGTGATCACCCAGCCGGATCCGCACGCCGCCGAACCGGGTGTGCACACCATCCAGCGTGTGTTCGAAGGCGGTCTCGCGGGTGACGCCGTCGCGGTGTGAGTAACTGGTCTGCGCCTGCTGGCGGGGGGTCAGCCGGAACGGCAGGCCGGGGCGAAAATCCATGCCGATCACCGGCTGGCCGTCGATGCTGAGGTCGAAACCGAACCGGCGCCCCTCCCGAACGGTGAAGTCGCCCATCACCTTCGGGTAACCCCAGATCTTGGTGCCCGCCTCCAAGGTGAACGCCTGGTCGACGGGCAGGTGATGGATGAAGGCGCCGGCCGACTGCAGCGCTCGTAGCCCGCTGGCCTTCGAGCCGGGCGGGTTGACCATGACGCTGGTGCCGAACTCGTGATACTGGCCCAGGTCGCCGTCGAGGTAATGCATCAGCATCAGGACCACGATCGCGCGACCGGGCAGGTAGCGGCAGACCTGCAGGCCGCTGTAGTCGATCATCTGCTGCGCGGCGTCGGCGTCGACGGAGAACATCGCCATGTGCTGATTTGCCTGGCGGATCCGCACCGGCATGGTCAGTACCGTGCCCGCGATGGTGTGCTGCGAGGCTGTCATCGGGCCACACTAGAACGCGTTCTAATCCCCTGGCAAGGATCGGCTAGATCAGCGTGGCGAGCTCCCTGATCTGCGCCTCATTGCGTCCGTTGACCACCATCATGGTGACGCCGGCGGCTTCCCAGACCTTGACCTGCTCACGGACGTAGTTGATATCACCGACGATCGCGGCGTCGTCGATCACCTCGTCGGGGATGATCTCGGCGGCCTTGTCCTTCTGGTTGCTGCGGAACAGCTTGGTGACCTCGTCGACCACCTCGGCGTAGCCCATCCGCCGGTAGACGTCGGCGTGGAAGTTGGTGTCCTCGGCGCCCATCCCACCCATGTAGAGCGCGATGTAGGGCTTCATGGCCGCGAACGCCGCGGGGCGGTCGTCGGTGATGACGATGTTGGCGGTCGCGCAGATCTCGAAGTCGTCGCGGCTGCGGCGCGCCCCGGGCCGCGCGAACCCTTCGTCGAGCCATTCGTTGTAGGTGTCCGCCATCCGCGGCGTGTAGAAGATCGGCAGCCAGCCGTCGCAGATCTCGGCGGCCAGGGCCACGTTCTTCGGCCCCTCGGCGCCCAGCATGATCGGGATGTCGGGGCGCAGCGGGTGGGTGATGGGCTTGAGGGGCTTGCCCAGCCCGGTCGTCTGCTCGCCGGTCAGCGGCAACGGGTAGTGGGGGCCGTCGCTGGTGACCGGCTTCTCGCGGGCCCACACCTGCCTCATGATGTCGACGTATTCACGGGTACGGGCCAGCGGCTTGGGGAACGGCCGGCCGTACCAGCCCTCGACCACCTGCGGGCCCGAGACGCCGAGGCCGATGATGTGCCGGCCCCCGGACAGATGGTCGAGCGTCAGCGCGGCCATCGCGGTCGCCGTCGGGGTCCGCGCGGACAGCTGAATCACCGAGGTGCCCAGTCGCAGCCGGTGTGTCGACGAGCCCAGCCACGCCAGCGGCGTGTAGGCATCCGATCCCCACGCTTCGGCCGTGAAGACGGCGTCGAATCCGGTTTCCTCGGCGGCGGCGACGAGCTCCGCGTGGTTCTCCGGCGGCTGAGCGCCCCAATACCCGAGCTGCAATCCCAGCTTCATAGTCACTGAACCCTTCCGAGGACCCGATGTTGAAACAGTTCTTAGAACCTGTTCTACTCGATGGCGTGACAGCCAGTTCGAGCAGCCCGACCTTGACGGATCCCACTGAGCCACCGCTCTCCGCGCCGCTGACGTTGTCTTTCGACTACACCCGTTCGGTCGGCCCCACGCTGAGCAAGTTCTTCACCGCACTGCGTGAGCGCCACGTCCTGGGAGTGCGCGGATCCGATGGCCGGGTACACGTGCCGCCGGCGGAATACGACCCGGTCACCTACGAGCCGCTGGGCGAGATGGTGCCGGTGTCCAGCGTCGGCACCGTCGTTTCCTGGACGTGGCAACCGGATCCGGTGGAGGGTCAGCCCCTGGACCGTCCGTTCGCCTGGGCGCTGATCAAGCTCGACGGCGCGGACACCCCGCTGATGCACGCCGTGGACGCCGGCAGCCCAGGAGCCATCACGACGGGCTCCCGGGTCCATGTGCACTGGGCCGACGAGCCGGTGGGCACCATCACCGACATCGCGTACTTCGAGCTCGGTGAGGAAGCCGAGCCGGTGTCCGAACAGCCGGCGGGCGAACAAGATCCGGTGACCATGATCGTCACGCCGATCTCGCTGACGATTCAGCACACCGCCTCCCACGAGGAAAGCGCCTACCTGCGGGCCATCGCGCAGGGCAAGCTGCTGGGCGCGCGTACCGGCGAGAAGGGCAAGGTTTATTTCCCGCCGCACGGCGCGGACCCGGCCACCGGCCAACCCACCACCGAATTCGTGGAGCTGCCCGACAAGGGCACCGTCACGACGTTCGCGATCATCAACATCCCGTTCCAGGGTCAGCGCATCAAACCGCCCTACGTGGCGGCCTACGTGCTGCTCGACGGTGCCGACATTCCCTTCCTGCATCTGGTCGCCGACATCGACGCGCACGAGGTGCGGATGGGTATGCGCGTCGAGGCGGTGTGGAAACCCCGCGAGGAGTGGGACTTTGGCATCGACAACATCGAGTACTTCCGGCCGACAGGGGAACCCGACGCCGACTACGACACCTACAAGCACCACCTGTAAAGGGCACACCTACCACATGAGCGCTCGCAACGTTGCGGTCGTCGGCTTCGCCCACGCCCCACACGTACGCCGCACAGACGGCACCACCAACGGCGTCGAGATGTTGATGCCGTGCTTCGCCCAGCTCTACGAGGACCTGGGTATCACGAAGGCCGACATCGGCTTCTGGTGCTCGGGATCCTCCGATTACCTCGCCGGGCGGGCATTCTCGTTCATCTCGGCGATCGACTCGATCGGCGCAGTGCCGCCGATCAACGAATCGCACGTCGAGATGGACGCGGCGTGGGCCCTCTACGAGGCCTACATCAAGATCCTGACCGGCGAGGTCGACACCGCGCTGGTGTACGGGTTCGGCAAGTCCTCGGCCGGAATTCTGCGCCAGATCCTGTCCCGGCAGACCGATCCCTATACCGTCGCGCCGCTGTGGCCGGACTCGATCTCGATGGCCGGGCTGCAGGCCCGCATGGGGCTCGACAACGGCAAGTGGACCGAAGAGCAGATGGCGCGCGTCGCGTTCGACTCCTTCGCCAACGCGCGCCGGGTCGACAAGGTGGAGGGGTCGATCAGCGTGGCCGAGCTGCTCGAGCGGCCGTTCTTCGCCGAGCCGCTGCGGCGCCACGACATCGCGCCCATCACCGACGGCGCCGCCGCGATCGTGCTCGCGGCCGACGATCGGGCGCGCGAGCTGCGCGAGAACCCCGCCTGGATAACGGGAATCGAGCACCGCATCGAAACCCCGGCCCTCGGCGCGCGCGACCTCACCGAGTCCCCGTCGACCAAGGCCGCGGCCCAGGCGGCCACGGGCGGCCGAACCGACAACCTGGACGTCGCGGAGATCTGCGCGCCGTTCACCCACCAGCACCTGATCCTCGAGCAAGCCATCCGGATACCGGGGCCGACCAAGGTCAACCCGTCCGGTGGAGCGCTGGCCGCCAACCCCATGTTCGTCGCCGGCCTCGAGCGTATCGGCTTTGCCGCCCAACACATCTGGAACGGATCGGCCAAGCGGGTGCTCGCGCACGCCACCAGCGGGCCCGCGTTGCAACAGAACCTGGTCGCGGTCATGGAAGGAAAGAACTGATGGCCGGAGCGGGAGCATACCTGGCCGCGGTACTGGGTACCGGGCAGACCAAGTACGTGGCCAAGCGCAAGGACGTTTCGATGAACGGCATGGTGCGCGAGGCGATCGACCGCGCGCTGGAAGATTCGGGTTCGACGTTCGACGACATCGACGCCGTCGTCGTCGGCAAGGCGCCCGACTTCTTCGAGGGCGTGATGATGCCCGAGCTGTTCATGGCCGACGCCGTCGGCGCCACCGGCAAGCCGCTGATCCGGGTGCACACCGCGGGTTCGGTCGGCGGGTCCACCGCGGTGGTGGCCGCCAGTCTGGTGCAGTCCGGCAAGTACCGCCGCGTGCTGGCCATGGCCTGGGAGAAGCAGTCGGAATCAAATGCCATGTGGGCGTTGTCGATTCCGGTCCCCTTCATCAAGCCCGTCGGCGCAGGCGCGGGCGGTTATTTCGCCCCGCACGTGCGGTCCTACATCCGCCGTTCCGGCGCACCGTTGAACATCGGCGCGATGGTTGCCGTCAAGGACCGGCTGAACGGGGCCCGCAATCCGCTGGCGCACCTGCATCAGCCCGACATCACCGTCGAGAAGGTGATGGAGTCGCCGATGTTGTGGGACCCGATCCGCTACGACGAGACCTGCCCGTCCTCGGACGGTGCCGCCGCGGTGGTGATCGGCAACGAGGAGGCCGCCGAAGCCCGTCTGGCCCAAGGACAGCCGGTCGCGTGGATCCACGCGACCGCGCTGCGCACCGAGCCGCTGCAATTCTCGGGACGCGACCAGGTCAGCCCCCAGGCCGGGCGGGACGCCGCCGCGGCGCTGTGGAAGGCGGCGGGCATCACGAGCCCGATCGACGAGATCGACGCCGCGGAAATTTACGTGCCCTTCTCGTGGTTCGAGCCGATGTGGTTGGAAAACCTCGGCTTTGCGCCCGAGGGTGAGGGCTGGAAGCTCACCGAAGCCGGCGAGACGGCGATCGGGGGGCGGCTACCGGTCAACCCGTCGGGCGGCGTGCTGTCGTCGAACCCGATCGGCGCGTCCGGCCTGATTCGGTTCGCCGAGGCGGCGATTCAGGTGATGGGCAAGGGCGGGGATCACCAAGTCCCCAACGCGCGTAAGGCGTTGGGGCACGCCTACGGCGGTGGCTCGCAGTACTACTCCATGTGGGTGGTCGGCGCGGACAAACCCACGCCCGAAAAAGTCGGCTCGTGACCGAGAACCCCGCGCACGAGGCGGGCCGCCGCTCGCGCGAGGCGGTCATCGCCAGGGACAAAGAGGCGTGGCTGGCGGTGTTCGCCGACGACGCGATCGTCGAGGATCCGATCGGGCCGTCGGCCTTCGACCCGGAAGGCAAAGGACACCGGGGCCGCGACGCGATCTCGGCCTTCTGGGACAAAGCGATCGCGCCCACCACCAAGATCGAGTTCGTCTTCCGCGACACCTACCAATGCGGCAACGAGGAAGCCAACGTCGGCCACATCCTGATCACCCATGGCGACTATCAGGTGACCGCGGAGGGCGTCTTCACCTACAAGGCGAACGACGAGGGCCAGATGACCGCCCTGCGCGCCTACTGGGAGATGGACCGCGCGGCCGCGTCGGCCCGGAAGGTCTAGAGCGGCTCGAGCCCGGCCAGGTGCCGCTGAGCCAGTTCGCGGTAGGCCTGCGGATTCACCTTGACCCACATCTCCGCGCCCGTTCCGGCGACGGGTCCCTTGATCTGCGCCGGTGCGCCCACCGCCAGCATGCCGGCCGGAATCTGGGTGCCGGCCGTCACCAATGAATGGGCCGCGATCAGGCTGCGCGCGCCGATGACCGCGCCGTCGAGGACGGTCGCGTGGTTGGCGATCAGGGCCTCGGCCCCGACATGCACCCCGTGGATGCAGCACATGTGCGCCACCGTGGCGCCGGGCCCGATGTCGACCGGGATGCCGGGCGGCGCGTGCAGCACCGACCCGTCCTGCACGTTCGCGCCCTCGCGCACCACGATCGGCCCGTAGTCGCCGCGCAGCACGGTGTTGAACCACACCGATGCACCGGCCTCGACGACGACCTCGCCGATCAGGGTGGCGGTCGGCGCCACGAAAGCGGTGGGATCGACCCGCGGCGCCCGGCCCTCGAAAGCAAACAGCGGCATCGTCTAGATATACCCCGAGCGGGAATCCGCCGCGCATATGCCGTGGCCAGACTCGCCGTCGTTGCGCGCCGCCACCGCAAAACTGTAACGTGTTCTAGTTAGAGGGCCAGCGAGTTGGAGGTGACAGGTGACTACCGACGCCAAGGCGGTCGGCATCCGGGAGATCGATCCCGGTGCTCTGCCGACAAGGTACGCCCGGGGCTGGCATTGCCTGGGCGTCGCGAAGGACTTCCAGGACGGCAAGCCGCACTCGATCGAGGCGTTCGGCACCAAGCTGGTGGTCTTCGCCGACTCACACGGGGACCTGAACGTGCTGGACGGCTACTGCCGGCACATGGGTGGTGACCTCTCTGAGGGCACCATCAAAGGCGACGAGGTGGCCTGCCCGTTCCACGACTGGCGCTGGGGCGGTGACGGCCGCTGCAAGCTCGTGCCATACGCCAAGCGCACACCCAAGACGGCGCGCACCCGCTCGTGGACGACCGACGTGCGCGGCGGCCTGTTGTTCGTCTGGCACGACCACGAACAGAATCCGCCGGACCCCGCGGTCCGGATCCCCGACATCCCGGAAGCCGCCAGCAACGAGTGGACGGAATGGCGGTGGAACCGCATCCTCATCGAGGGCTCGAACTGCCGCGACATCATCGACAACGTCACCGACATGGCGCACTTCTTCTACATCCATTTCGGGTTGCCGACGTACTTCAAGAACGTCTTCGAGGGTCACATCGCGTCGCAATACCTGCACAACGTGGGCCGTCCGGACGTCAACGACCTGGGTACCTCCTACGGTGAGGCGCACCTCGACTCGGAGGCGTCGTACTTCGGGCCATCGTTCATGATCAACTGGCTGCACAACAGCTACGGCGGCTACAAGGCGGAGTCGATCCTGATCAACTGCCACTACCCGGTGACCCAGAACTCGTTCGTGTTGCAGTGGGGCGTCATCGTCGAAAAGCCCAAGGGCATGGACGAAGCGATGACCGAGAAGCTGTCGCGGGTATTCACCGAAGGCGTCAGCAAGGGCTTCCTGCAGGACGTCGAGATCTGGAAGCACAAGACCCGCATCGACAACCCCCTGCTGGTCGAGGAAGACGGCGCCGTCTACCAGCTGCGCCGCTGGTATCAGCAGTTCTACGTCGACGTGGCCGACATCCAGCCGGAAATGGTGGAGCGCTTCGAGATCGAGGTGGACACCACGCGCGCCAACGAATACTGGAACGCCGAGGTCGAAGAGAACCTCAAGGCGGCCAACGACGAAGTGCCCGTGGAGCAACACTGATTCCATGACCCAGGATCAACCGGCAGTCCCCGACGTCGACCGGCTAGCCCGGTCGATGCTGATGCTGCACGGTGACCATCACGACCACGAGGACGCGCCGGCCCGCAACGGCGGCTCCGGATCCTGGTCGAAGTCAAGGGATTTCGCCAACGATCCGCAGCGTGCCGCCGCCGTCGCCGAAGCCAGTCGCGCCGACCGGGAGCGCTACCTTCGCTCGGGCCTGCTGCCGGTGGATTGCCGGTTCTGCCACGTCACGGTCACCGTCCGGAAACTGGGCCCGGGCCACACCGCCGTGCAATGGAACACCGAGGCCTGGCAGCGGTGCGCCCACTTCACCGAGGTGCGCAACTCCGGTGGCGACACCGCGCGCACCCGTTCCTGCCCGAAGTTGAGCGACAGCATCGAGCATGCGGTCGCGGAGGGTTACCTGGGCGAGCCCGAGGATCCGGACGCCGACTGAATCACTGCCCTTGGGGCAGTTTGGTTATCGCTTCGAACGCCTCTAGGAATACCGCGGCGATGTCGCCCTCGCGGGCGCCGGCCATCGGCTTCTTCTGCAGGAGGACACGCTGCACGCCGATGCCCAATAGCAGGGCGGTGACCATGTCCGCGCGAATCCTGGGCCGGTCCGCCGTTATCCGCTTGGCCAGGTTGTGGGTGAGGCCCGCATCGAGCTGCTCGTTGAGACGCGCCACGACCGAAGGGTCGCCGCTGGACCTCAGCAGGGCGAACAACGGGGCGTCGACATCGCGGCGCGCGCCCAGCACCCGGGCGATCAATCGCTCCGCCAGCACATCGTCCGCGGCGCCGAGAAGTTCCTCCACATTCTCCGAAACCTCCGTTGCTTCCGCGAAGAGCCTTTCCTTCGACCCGAAATAGCGGCGGACCAAAGTGACATCCACACCGGCTTTCGACGCCACCTCGCGCAGGCCAATGGCGTTGTAGCCCCGCGCAAGGAAGAGCTCGCGGGCGGATTCCAGCAGGCGGATTCTGGTGGCACCGGCGTCGCGGCGCCGTGGTGGCACGTCGTCCATCTGTCCTCCTTTGTCTACAACCGTAGACATATCCGCCCCGGCGGCGCTACGCTGAGGGCATATGTCTACGACTGTGGACATATGCCGGTGAGTTGAGGGAGGTTCTCATGGCCGGGGTGATGCTTGTCAAACAGCGGGTCGCCAGTGTCGATCAATGGAACGACGTGTTTCGCGAACCCCGACTCGATGCAACCCGGCGCCGGCATGGGCTGGTCGTGACCGGTACCTACATCGACGGCGACGACCCCACCACCGTCATCGTCGTCATGAAGATGGAAAACATCGATGCGGCAAGGCGATTCGCGGCCTCGTCCGAGCTTGCCAGGGCGCGCGAGCACGCGGGCGCGATCGGTCCACCAGACGGCGTTTGGCTGGGGGCCCGGCCGGTCGACGACTGATTCACAGCCCGGCGAAGCGCTCCTTGACGGTTTCGACGGTCAGCCCGTAATCCGCCAGCGAGTAACGATGTTTCGGCGCCCGCTCGCCGGACTGGCTGTCGGCGTGCGTCTTCTCCATCGCCGCCCTCGCCTCGTCGGTCAGCGTCATCCCGAACTGCCGATAGATGTCGGCCACCGTGCCGATCGGGTCGGCGATCAGTTCCTTGTAGTCGACGTCGTAGAACTGGGCCGGTGAATACTTGGCGCGGGCGGTGTTGAAGCGCTCCAACCCCCGCGACCAGGTATCCATTGCGTCGGCGCCGATCTGGGCCCCGTCAAACTTCGTCGACCATCCCTCGGCGGTGTGCTGAGCCAGCGAGCACATGGAGGCCATGATCGTCTCGACCGGCCGATGGGTCTGAATCACCAGCGCGTCGGGGTAGGTCGCCATCAAGGCGTCCAGCGCGAACAGGTGGCTGGGATTCTTGAGCACCCAACGCTTTTCGGCGTCATTGAGCCCGATCAGCTGGAGGTTCTTGCGGTGCCGCCGATAAGACGGCGTCCAATCCTGCTCCGACAGCCACTGCGCGTAACTGGGCAGGTGCGCCAAGGTCTCGTAGGACACCGAATGCAGCGACTGGCGAAGCAGCTGCCAGCATTCCTCGAGCTCGTATGCGGCCATGAAGTGCAGGCCCGTGTAACCGGGATTCTCTCGGTGGTGCCGGTTGAATTGCTCGTCCAGTTGGCGATAAAGCGGGTGTGATTCCCAGGTTTCACGCGGCGGCCGCGGTTGCGGGAATTCGGCCAGCCACATGTGCAGGCCCTGATGCGCGGGGTCGGCGCCCAGCAGCCGGTGCAGCGCCGTGGTGCCGGTGCGCACCAGGCCGGTGACGAAGATCGGGCGTTCGATCACGACGTCGGCGTGCTGCGGGTACTGCTTCCACGACGCCTCGGACAGCAGCCGGGCCACCAGGGCTCCGCGCAGGAAAAATCGATTCATCTTGCTGCCCAACACCGTAAGGCCGGCTTCTCGCCGGTAGGAGTCCAGCAGCACCTCGAGCGCCTCGAGGTAGTTGTCGTCGTTGGCGCCGAAGTCGTCCAGTCCGGTCAGCTTGCTGGCAGATGCGTGCAGTTCGTCGACGGTGCCGATGTCGGTGCGATCAGCTCCCATGTCGCCATCTCCTCATCGCTTCGTCCCCCGCAAGCGGGTGGTGCCCCCACTGCATCGTCGATGGCGGCATCACGTGTGGTACTCCCCGCAGTTGACGTCCAGGGTCTGCCCGGTGATGCCGCTGGACAGGTCGCTGGCCAAGAACAGGATGGCCGAGGCCACCTCGTCTTCGGTCGGCAGGCGCTTCAGGTCGGAGTTCGCCGCGGTGGCCGCGTAGATCTGGTCCACCGTGGTGCCGTATTTGCCCGCCTGATGTTCGAAGTAGGCCTGCAGGGTGTCCCCCCAGATATAGCCGGGGGCAACGGAATTGACGCGGATCCCCTTCTCGCCGAGCTCGGTGGCCAGGGACTGTGACATCGACAGCAGCGCCGACTTGGCCATCTTGTAGGCGCCGTACTTGGCCTGGGAGTGCCGCAGCACCATGGAGTTGACGTTGACGATCGACCCGTGCGACTTCTCCAACGCGGGCGTGAAGGCCTGGATGAGCCGCAACGCGCCCAGGGCGCTGAGCTCGATCGCATCACGGATGTGCTGAAAACTGGTGCCGGCCAACGGCTTCATCGATGGCACGCGGAACGCGTTGTTGATCAACACGTCGACTTTGCCGTAGGTGGCCATGGTCGTCTCGACGAGGTAGTTGACCTCGTCGTCGTCGGTGATGTCGCAGCGCACGGCCAGCGCCTTGTGCCCGGCGTCGTTGACCTCCTTGGCGACGCTTTCCAGCCGTTCCACGGTCCTCGCCGCGAGGACCAGGTCGGCACCGTCCTGGGAGAACCGGTGCGCCAGGGTGGTGCCGAGTCCCGGCCCGACGCCGCTGATGACGACGACCTTTTCGTTGAGCAATCCTGACATGGTCACCCCAGCATCCTGGCCGCAATTTGTTGTTGGCGCAGCGCTATTCGCGCCCGCCATTCGTCGTCGGAGATCTTATTGTGCTCGAAGTACGGCAACGTGGCGGGTACGGCGTCGAAGTCGACCAACTCCACGGTGGGCCCGTCCGCCTCGGTGAGCTGACGCGACACCCGCTGCCAACGGAACTGCAGGAAGCCCCGCCGATGCGCCAGCGTCTCGACCCAGTTGGTCACTCCCGGATTCTGGTCGGCGACGACGATGCGCACCTTGCCGTCCGGATCCGCTTGCGCCTGAGTGTTGTTCAGCGACGTCTGGTGGTTGATGTAATCCAGGGAGATGTACCACAGGCTGCCCAGCTGGAAGCCGAGGTAGGGCGCATCGGAAACCGGGATGGTGATCACCAGCGCCTGATCGGGCCGCAGGTCGTAGTGGCCGACCGCCGAATACTGGGTCGCGAGTCCGCCCGGCGTGAGCCGGGGCGCAACCATGGTGTTCACCGGAAGGTCGAGATAGAACCACTGCGGGAATTGCAGCCACGTCTTCACCCGGTTGACGAGCTGCTTTCCCGCTGTGGCATAACGCTTTTCGATCGTCTCGCGGCTCAGCGGCGGGGGCGCGGTGCCCGCGGTGTCGAGCCGGGAAATCGCCAGCGTGCCGCGCTGTGCCGACCAGTCCCCATAGACCTCGCGGATGACCAACTGGCCGTTGCTGGTGGGCCGCACCCGCCACTCGAAACTGCCGTCGGCCGCGATCTCGAGTTCGCGGTCGTCGAACGCCGCCTGGCTGGCCGGCACGTTGTCGTCGGTGTATTCACCCCCGAGCAGCTGGAAGCTCAGGTCGGTCGTGGTGCCGCGCCGGCCGGTGACGACGTAGTCGTGATTGGCGTGTACCCGGGTGCCGAAGTAGAGGGTGTCGGGGTTGTCGAGGCCCATCTTGGTGAACGGCCCGGTTCCGGACTGCAGGAACGGGTGGTCCCGTTCGTAGTCGAAGGCGAGGTGGATACAGGCCGAAACGCAGCCCGCCAGATACTGCAGCCCTTCCAGGAGGTCTGCCTCGGTCTCGATGAAGGGCGCGTCGGCGACCAGTTTCTCGGCTTCGGCGATCGCGGCGGTGAGAGGATCAGAGAACACGCATAGACGCTAGAACGTGTTCTACTTTTTCGTCAATGGCGAACGTTCCCGCGCGTCCGCCCTAGCGTTCACCGACGAGGCCGACTCACTACGGTGCGCACTGCTGCGACAGGTCGATCAGATGCTGCCGCACGTCCGGATGCCGGTTGAGGTAGTCGATGACGTTGGGGCCGCCGCCTTCCGCCTCCGACTTGGCCTGAAGCTGCGCGTGGAGATCGGGATGCCGCTGCAGGTACTGGTCGATGGAGTTACCCACGGTCTGATCGCATTGGGGCGCGGCGCCGGCGACCGGGAGCGCGATCACGCTCGCGGCGGTGACGGCCAGCAAACTCCCGGCGAGCACGCCGTACGGTCCGCGGCCACGAGTGTTCCTGGATGTCACGGTCATGCGCGCCAGGTTACTCCGGATAGCTTTGCGTGGCCTGTGCATGCGCAGGCTACTTGGCGGCGGCACCGCTTTCTTGCTCGCGCTTGATCTCCAGCGCGATGTCGATGAGTTGGTCTTCTTGACCGCCGATGAGCTTGCGCTGACCGGCGCGGTGCAGCAACTGGTGGGCGGGCACGCCGTAGCGCTCGGACTGGCGGATCGCGTGCTTGAGGAAGCTCGAGTAGACACCGGAGTAGCCCATGATCAGGGCGTTGCGGTCCAGCAGGCACTCGGCCGGCATGGCCGGGGCGACCACCTCTTCGGCGGCGTCGGCGATGTCGAAGAAGTCGATCCCGGTCTTGACGCCGATCTTGTCGAACACGCCGATGAGCGCCTCGACGGGCGCGTTGCCCGCCCCGGCACCGAACCGGCGACACGAGCCGTCGATCTGCTTGGCGCCCGCGCGGACGGCCTCGACACTGTTGGCCACCCCGAGCCCCAGGTTTTCGTGGCCGTGGAAGCCCACCTGGGCGTCGTCGCCGAGCTCGGCGACCAGGGCCGCGACCCGGTCGCGCACCCCTTCGAGGACCAGCGCGCCGGCCGAGTCGACCACGTAGACGCACTGGCACCCGGCGTCGGCCATGATGCGGGCCTGGGCGGCCAGCTTCTCCGGCGAAATCGTGTGGCTCATCATGAGGAACCCGACGGTTTCCAGGCCGAGTTCGCGGGCCAGGCCGAAGTGCTGAATGGATACGTCGGCCTCGGTGCAGTGGGTGGCGATCCGGCAGATCGACCCGCCGTTGTCCTGGGCCTCCTTGATGTCCTCCTTGGTGCCGACCCCGGGCAGCATCAGGAAGGCGATCTTGGCGTCCTTGGCCGTCTCGGCGGCAAGCTTGATCAGCTCTTGCTCGGGCGTCTTGGAGAAGCCGTAGTTGAAGCTGGAGCCGCCCAGCCCGTCGCCGTGGGTGACCTCGATGACGGGCACCCCCGCGGTGTCCAGGGCGGCCACGATGGCACCCAC